>JAOZUV010000118.1 GCA_029938505.1 Bacteroidales bacterium
AGATCGTTATCAGCGTCCTCAATGGGGTGGTAGCTATTATCCATATCCCGTTTATAAGGTGATAGATAAAATTGAGATTCAATCAGAATAATTTTATTTATTGTCAACTCCTACAGTATCTTCTTCAAAAAGATTTAATTGATTTTCGGTCACATAACATTCGTCAGGAACACTAACTGCATAGTTTTCAATGTAAGGTCGAATCATTTTCTTAATCAATTTAGTGGGGGTAGTTTTTCTTGCCTTACAATAATTCCTGAGAGATTTTCTTTGACGAACAGTCAATTTAAATGAGATAGTTTTAAATACAAGTGGTTTTGGTTTTCTTTTACGCCGAGCTGCCATAGCTATTAATTAAATATTACCCCGAATATAAGAAATTATCACTTTGCTTTACTAATGAGTTTTCAACAACTTATTGTACGAATCTCCTGCATCACCTTCTGAGCTAGTAAATTTGCTTTATCTGCGCTTTTACTTTCGGCATAAATTCGAATAATAGGTTCTGTATTTGATTTACGAAGATGAACCCACTCATCTGGAAAATCAATTTTCAATCCATCAATAGTGCTATGCGGAATATCTTTATATTTCGCTTCCATCTGAAGAAAGATTTCATCAACATCTAAATCAGGAGATAATTCAATTTTATTTTTAGAAATAAAATAATCGGGATACGTTTTTCGAAGCTCAGAACATTTAAGTTTAGTTTTCGCCAAATGAGTTAAAAACAAAGCAATTCCAACCAACGCATCTCGACCATAATGCAAAGCTGGATCAATAATCCCACCATTTCCTTCGCCGCCAATAATAGCATTAACTTCTTTCATTTTAGTAACCACATTTACTTCACCAACAGCTGAAGCAAAATATTCGCCTCCGTGTTTTTCAGTAATATCACGTAAAGCTCTGGTAGAAGAAAGATTTGAGACTGTATTTCCTTTAGTCTGTCCCAAAATATAATCAGCAATGGCAACCAAGGTGTACTCTTCACCAAACATACTCCCATCTTCGCAAACAATGGCTAAACGATCTACATCAGGATCAACTACAAATCCAACATCTGCATTTCCTTCTTTTAGTAATGTTGAGATTTCTGTAAGATTTTCAGGCAGAGGTTCAGGATTATGAGGAAAATCCCCATTGGCTTCACAATATAATTTTTCAATTTGTGTAACGCCTAAATACTTTAATAAGTCAGGCAAAATAATCCCTCCCGTCGAATTAACACAATCCAGAACTACTCTGAAATTTGCTTTACGGATAAGATCAACATCTACCAATGGCATCGCCAAAACTTGTTGAATATGTTCATTATTAAACGACTCATCTAAATAATATGAGCCTAATTTATCCACATCATTAAATATAAAATCACTTTTTGAAATCATATCCAAAATATCTTGACCATCCTGAGCTGAAATAAACTCTCCTTTTTCATTCAACAATTTAAGGGCATTCCATTGTTTGGGATTATGGCTCGCTGTTAAAATAACACCCCCATCAGCATTGGCAAGTGTAACCGCTATTTCAACCGTAGGTGTAGTTGTTAAACCAGCGTCAATAATATCAGCATCTAAACTCATTGCCGTACCAACAAGAATATTGTTAAGCATTTCACCAGAGATACGCGCATCTCTGCCCACCACTAGCTTAATTCTATCCTTTGAGCATCTCTTTTTAACAAAATTTACAAAGGCAGCCGTAAACTTGACAACGTCCAAAGGAGTCAAATTATCACCTTCAACCCCTCCAATTGTTCCACGTATTCCTGAAATAGATTTTATTAAAGTCATGAGTCCGATTTTATATTCACAAATGTACTGAAATATTACGTTAAGAACTCTAGCAAATAATGAATTTTTAAACTCATTAAAGTTAAAAAAATGTGAATAAAAATCATACTTAAACAACCATCAAATAACAATTTAATTACTTTTGTACTGTGGATTAATTTGATTGATTGATATTTATGATGAGTAATTTTGAGGAACCGGAAAATGAATTTCAAATACAGCAATTGATTGCACGATTTGAAAAAATGATTCTCCAAGAACAGGAGGCCTTTTTTGACGTGCAAGAATTTGAAGATATTATTGATTATTATCTAGAAAGGAATGATTTAAGGAATACAAAAACAGCTATTCAATCAGCCACAACGCAGCATCCTAACACCATCAATTTTCAGTTTAAGAAAGCACTTTATTTAATCGCCGATTCTAAATACGAAAAAGCTTTACAACTCCTCAATAAAGTTGAAAAGTTTGAGCCCGAGAATGCTGAAATTTATTTAACAAAAGGTGTTGTTTTATCTCATCAAAAAAAATACGATGAGGCTATAGAGGAATACAAAAAAGCTGTTGCATTATCAGATGATCCTGAAGAAATTTATACAAACATAGCTTTTGAATACGAGAACATGGGCGATTATTCAATGGCCATCGGGTTTTTAAAAAAGGTTTTAGAATTAAACCCCGAGAGCGAAGCCATCATTTATGAGCTATCATTTTGTTATGAACTTTCAAATCGTTCGGACGAGAGCGTAGCTTTTTACTCAGAATTTATTGACAAAAATCCTTATTCAAAATCGGCCTGGTTTAATTTAGGAATATCCTATAATAATCTGGAACTTTATGAAAAGGCGATTGAAGCTTATGACTATTCCATTGCCATTGATGAATCATTTGCTTCAGCATATTTCAATAAGGCCAATTCACATACTCACCTTAAAGAGTTTGATAAAGCCATTGAAGCTTATAAGGAAACCTTCAATTATGAAGAAGCAGAGGCCATGACTTATTATTATATTGGCGAATGCTATGAGAAGCTAGGAAAGCATCTTAAATCTATTGAATATTACAATAAAGCAACTGATTTAGACGACAAATTACCTGATGCATGGGTGGGTATTGGATTATCAAATATAGAACTAGGGCATTTAACAACTGGACTTAAATGTATTAGAAGAGCTGTTGAACTTGAAGAAGTTAATGCCGAATATTGGTATATTTTAGGAGATGCCCAACGAAAACTAGGGCTATTAGAAGAAGCTGTTGAATCATACCAAAAAGTCTGTGAATTAGACCCATCCCATCCCGATATTTGGATGGACTATTCTGACATTTACACCAAAATCGACAATTATGAATCTGCAATCACGGTTCTAAAAAAGGGTATCGAAAATCAGGCAAAAAATGCAGATCTTCATTACCGTCTTGGAATTTATTATTTAAAATCTGGATTGACTAAAGAAGCGTATAAAAGTTTTGAGTACGCTCTTGAATTAGACTATAAAAAACACACTCATTTATTCGACTATTGGCCACAATTAAAAGACGATTCAAACATCTTGGGCCTTATTGACACATTTACAGATTAATATTCCCATTAAGGGTAAACATTAAATTATGGCAGACTTAACAACAACATACCTCGGTTTAAAACTTAAAAACCCAATCATAGTTGCAAGTAGCGGATTAACTGAGCATCTGAAAAGCATAAAGGAATTAGATAAAAATGGAGCTGCTGCAATTGTTCTAAAATCCATATTCGAAGAAGAAATAACCCATGAATACGAAGCTTTGATTCAAGAAGCAGACAATATGGGCTATAATGCCGAACATATGGATTATTTTGATTATCAGATTCGAGAGAAAAATATCACTCACTATATTCAATTAATTAAAGAAGCAAAATCAGAAGTAAGCATCCCTATCATTGCAAGCATAAATTGCTTTAGCACTCACGAATGGGAATATTTTGCATTGAATTGCGAAAAAGCAGGAGCTGATGCTCTTGAACTAAACATTTTTATTCTTCCTTCTGATATTGATCTTGAAAGTGATTTAGTTGAAAAAAAATATTTGAAAATTATTGAAAAAATAAAGGCAAAAGTTAACATTCCAATCGCTTTAAAAATCAGTCCATATTTTTCGAATCTAGCTGCCATGATCCAAAAGTTAGACAAATCGGGTATACAAGGATTAGTATTATTTAATCGTTTTTTTAGTCCGGATTTTGATATTGATAAATTAGAATTAGCACCTTCTTTTGTTTTCAGCAATCCCGATGACATTGCTTTACCATTACGATGGATGTCGATAATGTCGAAAAGAGTGGAATGCGATTTAGTTGCTTCAACTGGCATTCACGATGGCGAAGGTGTTATCAAACAACTATTAGCGGGAGCTAATGCTGTTCAGCTTGCTTCTGTTTTATACAAGAATGGAACTACAGTTATTGGAGATATGCTTAAAACTTTGGAAGATTGGATGGATGAAAAAGGGTTCAAAAACTTAGATGATTGCCGTGGACTTTTAAGTCAATCAGCCAGCAGTAAGCCTGCACTTTACGAAAGAGTACAATTTATGAAATATTTCAGCGGTAAATTTTAAAAAATAAATTTCATGAAAGAATTCATCATCCTTGTTTTAAAAGGATTAGGCATGGGAGCCGCCAATGTAATTCCTGGTGTATCGGGAGGAACCATTGCGCTTATCACTGGTATTTTTGAACGATTAATCAACGCTATAAAATCATTCAATTTTACTGCATTAAAATTATTATTCACTTTTAAGTTTGCTGAATTCTCAAAACATACCGACTTAAAATTCCTGATTGCAGTATTTTCCGGGATCGTTATTGCTATTGTTTCATTGGCTAAATTATTCGATTTCTTATTCGAAAATTACCCCGTATATATTTGGGCCTATTTCTTTGGATTGGTTTTAGCTTCAGTTTATTTTGTTGGGAAAAGAATTACACATTGGGGATTTAGTGTGATCCTAAGCTTTATTATCGGAACTGCAATCGCAATAGCCGTTTCAGTTTTAAACCCTGCAACCGAAAATCAAGGATTTATTTATTTAATTATTTGTGGAGTTGCAGCTATTTGCAGCATGATCCTTCCAGGACTCTCCGGTTCATTCATTTTATTTATAATGGGGAATTATAAATTGGTAGCTATTGATGCAATTACTAATATGGATTTCGCCATATTAGTACCTGTAATTATTGGGGCTGTATTTGGTTTAATTGCTTTTTCTCATTTACTTTCCTGGGTATTTAAGAAATTTCGAAACCAAACTATTTCATTGCTAACAGGCTTTATCTTAGGATCAGTAAGTATTCTTTGGCCATGGCAAAATAAAATTTATTTATTAAATGAAATTGGGTCAAAAGTTATAAAAAATAGAGAACCCATTATCGTTAAGTATGAACGCTTTCTTCCAAAAACCTTTGATTTAGCTTTTTTTATCGCTCTTGGATTTATTATCTTTGGCATACTAAGCATTTGGGCTATAGAACTTGGTGCTCAAAAAACTAAAAAATAATTTCCTTATGAAAACCTATGGACTGATAGGAAAATCATTATCTCATTCTTTTTCCCAATCTTATTTCAAGGAAAAATTCAAATCAGAAAACTTAGATTGCCAATACTTAAATTTTGAACTTAACGAAATCAATGAATTCCCACAACTATTAACTAATAATCCTAAAATTGGCGGATTTAATGTTACGATTCCTTATAAAGAACAAATTATTAAATTTTTGGATGAAATTGATAAAGAGGCTAAATTCATAGGTGCTGTAAATACAATAAAGCTTACTAAATCAGGCAAAACTGTTTCAATGATTGGCTATAATACCGATGCACTAGGCTTCGAATACACATTGAAACCTCATTTAAAATCACATCATCGTAGAGCATTAATACTGGGAACTGGAGGAGCATCTAAAGCAGTAAAATTTGTATTGAATAAATATGGAATCGGTGTTATTGACATTTCACGTCGACCATTGAAAAAAGATCAAATGAGCTACGGACTTATTGACAAGCAAGTTATCGATGAACATCTGATTATTATAAATACTACTCCTCTAGGAATGTTTCCAAACAGAGAAACACACCCAGACATCCCCTATGAATATATTGGGAAAAATCACTTATTATTCGATTTAGTCTATAATCCAGCCGAAACCTTATTCTTAAAAAAGGGTAAAGAAAATGGTGCTATAATAGTGAACGGTTTAGAGATGCTTCATCATCAGGCTGAGCAATCGTGGAGAATTTGGAATCGCTAGGATTCTTCCTCTCTAATAATCTCTACTGAAAGGTCTGTTGCCAGTACACCCAGAGTTGCAATTCCTGCTAAAAATGGAGCTAGTATTACCCCAACTACTCCCACAGTAACAGGTATTTCTAAATACTTTGTTCCCTTTTCATCCTTAACGATGATTCGACTAACATTCCCTTCTTTCACAATCTTTTTTATTGTTTTGAGAAGTTCTGCTCCTTTTACTCTTATTTCTTCTTTAATACTCATTATACAGTGTTGTTCTTACAAAGAAACAAATTTCTTTTTACATTTGTGTTAAACAGAAATGCAATGCGATTAAAAAAGATTTTACGGATTCTCGGACCTGGAATAATTTATGCCGGAGCCGCCGTAGGAGTATCTCACCTTGTACAATCAACAAGGGCTGGAGCAAGTTTTGGATTTTATCTGATATGGATATTACTAATAGCAAAT
>JAOZUV010000119.1:0-1785 GCA_029938505.1 Bacteroidales bacterium
TTCATTTGCATTCTGCGATAAGTGAAATTTAATTAAGCAAAATTATTAATAATATTTGCATTTTTAAGCAAATATCATATATTTGCATATGTAATATAGTCTATACATCGCTTTAGTACTATAATCTAGGTAATTATTTGTTAAACTAACCAAAAAAATAGGAGGATCGCTATCGACAAAATTCTACACTGATTTTAAAATTGAGAGATATGGATAATCGCATAAAATTAAATGCGGCTTGCGACAGAGAATTAGTTAGTAGATATTTGAATGGTGATCAGCTTGGCCTGGAACTTCTCATTAGTCGTCACAAAAATAGAGTTTTTGCTTATATTGTTATGCTTGTAAAGGATAAACAATTAGCGGATGATTTATTTCAAGATACTTTTATTAAGGCAATAAACACAATGAATGCCGGCTCTTATAAAGAGGAAGGTAAATTTATTCATTGGGTTATGCGTATTGCCCATAATTTGATTATTGATCATTTCCGTCGGGCGAAAAGAATTCCTGTTATGGATAATGGAAATGAAAACTTTGATATTTTTGATACTATTTACGAAACAACACCATCAATCGAAGAGCAGATGGTGATGAATCAAATTTATGCTGATGTTCGTAAATTAGTAGGACATTTACCATTTGAACAAAAAGAAGTATTACAACTCAGGTATTATAAAGGAATGAGTTTCAAAGATATTGCCGATCGTACTGATGTTAGTATTAATACAGCTTTAGGAAGAATGCGCTATGCATTAATCAATCTTAGAAAACTGGTTGAAGAGCATGAATTAATACTTACTAAATAATTTTATGCAGTGCATAATAAGCGGATAAGTTTTTCGTTTATATTCTATAAAAACGAATAGAAACCAAAACAAATTATATGAGGAAATTTTCTACTCTCTATGAAAACATACTCCTTACCTCTAACTATCCTGAATGCCTGAAGCAGTTTATTGATAGCGATTTAAAAAAGGTTGAATTGATAGAAAATGAACCAAGTGAGATGTCGGTAAGATTGATATTAAGTTATGCGAAAGCATTATCAGTGCATAAGAGTAAAAGTATTGGCACTGTTAATGTAATTTTAAACTAAATTATTTTTTGACTATTTTCAGGTCCCGATAAATTTATTATCGGGACTTTTTATTTGTTATGGTATTATATTTAATACTGAGTTATGATTAAAAAAGAACGATTTAAAAATATAATTGATTATTTTTCAACACATCAACCCATAGCCGAAACAGAGTTAGATTATAGCAGCCCTTACGAACTCTTAGTTTCGGTAATCCTATCTGCTCAATGTACAGATAAAAGAGTCAATGTAATTACGCCTCCTTTATTTAAGAAATTCCCAGATGCTGAAACGCTTCAGCATGCTAGCGAAGAAGAGGTTTTTGCATTAATACGAAGCTGTTCTTATCCCAATAATAAATCAAAATATTTAATTGGGATGGCAAAAGCCTTAATTAAAGAGTTTTATGGAGTTGTTCCAGAAGAGATTTCTGAATTGCAAAAAATGCCTGGTGTAGGACGGAAGACAGCAAACGTTATTGCGTCAGTAGTTTATGATAAACCGGCAATGGCAGTAGATACACATGTATTCAGAGTATCTGCCCGATTAGGATTGACGAACAATGCTAAGAATCCTTTCCAAACTGAAATGCAATTAATAAAGTATATTCCTGAAGATAAAATAGCCATAGCTCATCATTGGTTAATTCTTCATGGGAGGTATGTTTGTATTGCTCGGAAACCTAAATGTGATGAATGTGGTTT
>JAOZUV010000119.1:1795-6531 GCA_029938505.1 Bacteroidales bacterium
GTAAATATTTTGAGAAGGAAAATCGATAATTTGTTGATAAATGCTTCTCTCAATTTTTAATTAAACAATCAATTATAAATATCTTTGTAATAGAAAATTTAATAAAACATTATGCTGAAAGTAGGAGATAAAGCCCCAAAATTTGAGGCGATTATACAGGATAGAACAAAACTAAATTTGTTTGACTATAAAGGCAAAAAAATTGTATTGTATTTTTATCCTAAGGATAATACTCCAGGTTGTACAGCCGAATCTTGTAATTTGCGTGATAACTATCAATTATTACTTGAACAAGGTTATGTTGTGATTGGTGTGAGTGCTGATTCTGAAAAATCTCATCTGAAGTTTATTGAGAAATATAATTTGCCCTTTCCGTTAATTGCAGATACTGAAAAAGAAATTATTAATGCTTATGGAGTATGGGGGCCAAAAAAGTTTATGGGTCGTGAATACGAAGGGATATTAAGAAGCACTTTTGTGATTTCTGAGGAAGGAATAATTGAAGAGGTAATCACGAAAGTAAAAACCAAGGCGCATGCCAAACAAATTTTAGAAAGAAGTTAAACTTAAATCAAAATAAAATGAGTAAAGAAGACAACTCAATTGATAAACTAAAAAAAGATAAATTAAAAGCACTCGAAATTACTCTAGGGAACATCGAGAAATCTTATGGTAAAGGAGCAGTAATGAAATTGGGAGATAATGCCATTGATAATATCGAATCAATTTCTACGGGCTCTATTGGGCTTGATGCTGCACTAGGAATTGGTGGACTGCCGAAAGGAAGGGTTACTGAAATTTATGGCCCTGAGTCTTCAGGTAAAACAACATTGGCAATTCATGCTATAGCTGAGGCTCAGAAGCAAGGAGGTATTGCAGCATTTATTGATGCTGAGCATGCATTTGATCGTTTTTATGCCAAGAAATTGGGTGTTGATATCGAAAATTTATTAGTGTCTCAACCCGATAATGGTGAACAAGCCTTAGAAATTACAGAAAATTTGATTCGTTCAGGAGCTATTGATATTATCGTGATAGATTCAGTTGCTGCACTTACTCCGCGTAGTGAGATTGAAGGTGAAATGGGTGATTCGAAAATGGGCTTACATGCTCGTCTAATGTCGCAAGCTTTACGGAAATTAACGGCAACCATTAGTAAAACAGGTGCTTGTTGTATTTTTATTAATCAATTGCGCGAGAAAATTGGTGTGATGTTTGGGAATCCAGAGACAACTACCGGTGGTAATGCACTTAAGTTTTATGCTTCTGTAAGACTAGATATTCGGAAAATTGGCCAAATTAAAGATGGCGAAGATATTAAAGGTAATAGAGCTCGTGTAAAAGTGGTGAAAAATAAAGTGGCTCCACCTTTTCGTAAAGCAGAATTTGATATTATTTATGGTGAGGGTATTTCTAGAACAGGTGAGATTATTGATATGGGTGTAGAAGCTCAAATTATCAAAAAAAGTGGTTCATGGTTTAGCTATGGTGATACTAAGCTTGGTCAAGGTAGGGATTCTGTGAGAAAATTATTGCTTGACAATCCAGAATTATCTGAAGAAATTGAATCTAAAATTAGAGAAATCGAAGCAAAGGAATAAAAATCACTAATATTTGAGTCGAATCCGGATAGTTTTAATTTGCATAGATTATCCGGATTTCTTTTATATTCTCGATAAGTTTAGTTGTAGATTCAAGAAGATTATCGTAATCTTTTTCTAAGTCAGAATGATCGTTCGTCTTCGCTTTTTCTTCTAATATTTGTGCATGAAGTTTTGGAGTTTCTGCCATGAAATTGGCAATGACACCTTTTAAGCTATGTGCATTAAATTTTAATGCATCCATATCTAAATCTTCAATATTTTTTTTAATCAAACTCATCCTATCCGGATGCTCATTGATAAACATATCAATAATTTCAACAATTAATTCTTTATCAAAGTATTTGAAATTTTCCTGAAATTTTTCTTTATCAATCATCATATTCCTGTCAATTTTTCCGTGCTCTGCAAATTTAAAAAAGAATTCGATATAATCTTAAAATCGAATTTTTGAATACTTTGTGATTTTCTCTAATAATAATTTAGGATCAACAGGTTTTGGAAGATAATCATCTATCCCTGCTTCTCGAAAAATGTGTCTGTTATTATATGGATCACTAGCCGTTACTGCAATAATTGGGATGTGCTTTTTATTGCCATTTTCTTTATTTCGGATGTTTTGAGTGGCTTGCAATCCGTCCATTTCTGGCATAGCTATATCCATAAGTATTAAATCATATGTTGAATTATCATAACAGCGAATAGCCTCGTTCCCATTATTTGCTATTGTTAACGAAATATGATCTTGATTCAAGTATGCACATAATACCTTTTGGTTTATGTCATTATCCTCAACTATTAATATATTATACATTAAGTCAGATTATATTAATATTGTCTGATTCATAATTTATGCCATTTTCTTAATGTTAAGGAAAACAGTTATTTAGTTGTGATGACTTTCTAAAATTGAACTATAAAGTCTCAATTATGGAAATTTTAGAATATTAGAGAACCTATTTGATATACAGCGAATGATAGTAGATAAGCCAAAGCTGTTGTATAAATAGCCATAAAAATTCCCCATTTCCATCCACCTGATTCTTTTTTAATTGCAGCAATAACCGCAACACAAGGGAAGTATACCAATATGAAAATCAAAAATGAGAAAGCTGATACTGATGTAAATACTTTTTGTCCTTCTCGACTCGGATGTGAGAAAGTTAATTCTTTTAGTTTATAAGATAAGCCTTGAGTGTCATCGTCTACAGTAATATCCGTTTGATTGAGTACTCCGAGTGTACTCACAACAATTTCTTTACCTGCAATACCAGCCAATAAACTTACACCCATACGCCAGTCAAAACCAAGTGGTAAAATAGCTGGCTCAATAAAATGTCCTATTTGACCAATGAATGAATTTTCCTGTTGAGCACTTAAACGATTAGTTTCGATTTGATGAAGTGTTATTGCTTTTTCAACGTGTAATGAATCAAGACAAAAATCATCGTTAGTGTTTAGTATAAGGGTTTCAAAATGTGAAATTGTATTTTGGGCTTGGAGCCTATAATTTTCATCAATTTTATCTGATTTAGGAAAATATCCCAAAGCCCAAATAATGATAGAGGCAATTAAAATAATTCCCCCCATCTTTCTCAAGTATTGAGAACCGTTAAACCAAGTATGCTTGAACAAAGATTTTGCTGTGGGCATCCGATAGGGTGGGAGCTCCATGACAAACGGTAATTCCTTAGATTTAAAAAGGGTTTTCTTGAAAATAATTGCAATAATAATTGAAAGAATAATGCCGATTGCATATATAGTGAATAGCATTAATCCCGGATGATTAGGGAAAAATGCTCCAATTATTAAGACATAAATCGGTAATCGGGCACTACACGACATAAATGGATTGATAAGCATAGTAACTAGCCGATCGTTTCTTCCTCCAATTGTTCGAGTGGCCATAATAGCTGGAACGTTGCAACCAAAACCCATCAACATCGGAATAAATGAACGACCATGCAATCCGATCTTATGCATGATTTTATCGACTATAAAAGCCACACGAGCCATATATCCTGTATTTTCCATTATCGAAATAAAGAAAAATAAGATTAATATATTAGGGAGAAAAACGATGACTCCGCCAACACCCCCAATTATTCCATCGACTAAAAGATCGCGAAACATATTTTGTGGTAATGCATTAGATACAAGGCTTCCAAGTTTACCAACCAATACATCAAGCCATTCCATTGGGTATGCACCTAGTGAAAAAGTAGTTTGAAACATCAACCACATAAAAAATACAAAAATGGGATAACTTAGTAATTTATTAGTAAGAATGTTATCGATTAAACGGCTTCGATGACGAATATTTTTTTTGCTTTGACTAAAGGTTTCCTTTAAAGCACCTTCAATAAATCCATATTTATAATCGGTGATAACTGTTTCGGTGGTGTCTTTAAAATGAGTTTCAATTCGTTTTATTTCATATTCGGTAACTTTGAATATCTCAGAATAATTTGAACAGTATTCTTTAATACGATTATGCTCTTCCTCATCCTGTTCCATGAGCTTGATAGAAAGAAATCGTGGAGCAACAATATTTGTCAAAGTACTGTTTTTCTCAATCCTAATCACATTCTGTATTCGACTTATTGATTTTTCAATTTCGTCTCCATAATTGATGTGAATATGCCTTAAGCTGGGTTCATTATCTTCATAAACTTCAATGACCTTATCAAAAAGTTTTTTTATACCTTTTCCTTTTGGACACACCGTTGGAATTATTGGAATGCCAACCATATCTCCTAATGCTTTATAATCAAATCTATCACCTTTTTTTAATAGTTCGTCATACATATTCAGAGCAGCAACAACCTTTATATCAAGATCAATAAGCTGGGTGGTGAGGTATAAATTTCTTTCAAGATTTGAACTATCAATGACATTAATAACAATATCAGGAATTTCATTAAAAAGGTAGTTTCGTACATAAAGCTCTTCAGGAGAATAACTCGTAATTGAATATGTTCCTGGCAAATCAATGAGATTAAAAGTATATCCTTTATGTACAAACTTTGCTTCTTTTGCATCTACAGTAACACCACTATAATTACCAACTTTTTCGTGTGAGTGTGAAGCAAAGTTAAAAAGGGTGGTTTTCCCTGAATTGGGGTTTCCTATTAG
>JAOZUV010000120.1:0-968 GCA_029938505.1 Bacteroidales bacterium
GTGGTTCGGCCTTGCCAATTTCATTGCGGGGGCCAAGTGCACAGGTCGTAAATATTCATAGTAAATTATTTTTGCTTGATTGTGGTGAAGGAACCCAATTGCGTTTGCGACAGTATAAAATAAAGATGCAACAGATTCAAGCTATTTTTATCAGTCATTTGCATGGCGATCATTTTTTTGGATTGGTTGGATTGCTATCTACGATGCATCTTTTGGGTAGAGAAAAACCCTTGAGTATTTTCGCTCCGAAAGGATTACGGAAAATTATTGAAGATCAGTTTGAAATCTCGGGGACTTTCATAAAATATGAAATCGTTTTTATTGATCTGGAGAAGGGGAAGCTCGATTTATTATGTGATGAAGAGAAATTCCAGATCTCATCGTTCCCACTTAAACACCGAATCCCTACTTGGGGGTTTTTATTTAAAGAAAAACCGATTCGCCCGAAACTTAAAAAATCATTTATCAATAAACAGCGACCAGATGTTGAATCCATAAAAAAGATCATCGATGGCGCTGATTATGCGGATGAAAATGGAGAAGAATTTAAACATAAATTGATTACAACTCCTGCCAGAGATTCTTATTCTTATGCTTATTGTTCGGATACAATATACACTGAAAGTATCATCGAATATATAAAAGGTGTTGATATCTTATATCATGAAGCTACGTTTGGAAATGATTTAGCGAAGCAAGCCGAAATGAGAGCACATTCAACGGCTGAACAAGCTGCAACAATAGCTGCAAGAGCTGAGGTTGATCAATTAATTATTGGCCACTTTTCTGCTCGCTATAAAGATATTTCTCCTTTGTTATGTGAAGCTAAAGCAATCTTTCCGAATACCATTGCTGCCGAAGATGGTTTAAAACTCGAATTAAGCTAGATATTTCTTAAATTGCATTATTATAAATTTAGCTTAAAATATAATGGAGTAATAGGTTTGAATTGTCAAATTATGGAAAAT
>JAOZUV010000120.1:978-6518 GCA_029938505.1 Bacteroidales bacterium
GGATAAGGTTTTTGATAATGTATTTGATTCAATAAAAAAATATATTAGTAATGCTTCTAAACGAAATGTAGAACCTAGCAATGAAGCCCTTGAGAATTTAAAAATATTTGAAGAAAAACTCCCCGAAACATCGACATCAGCCGAAGATGTGATTAAAATGCTAGATGAATATGGTTCGCCAGCTACAGTAACATCTACCGGAGGACGTTATTTTGGTTTTGTGATTGGATCTGTATTTCCATCTTCGATGGCGGCGAATATGTTGGCTGCTGCTTGGGATCAAAATAGTGGAATTTTTGCCAGCTCTCCTATAGGTGTGAAATTAGACGAGATCGCTTTGGAATGGTTAAAACAAATCTTGTATCTGCCTAAGCAAAGTGGTGGAGCTTTAGTTACAGGAACAACCATGGCCAGCTTTACATGTATGGCTGCTGCTCGTACCTCTATTTTAAAACGTAAGGGTTGGGATGTTGAAAAGCAAGCTTTGTTTAATGCTCCAGAATTTAAAGTTTTTGTAGGCCAGGAAGCACATATTACCATTCATAAAGGATTATCAATGCTTGGTTTAGGAAGTGAACGATTGACCCGAATTCCTACGGATGCGCAAGGACGAATGCGTCCTGAATTGTTGCCAGAAATTGATGAACCAGCTCTTATTTGTACCCAATTGGGAAATGTAAATACAGGTGCATTTGATGATATTATTGCTATTTGTGAGTGGGCTAAAAAAAGTGGATCATGGGTGCATGTGGATGGCGCTTTTGGTATATGGGCTAATGCTACCACAAATTATAACCACCTTTCTAAGGGTGTTGAAATGGCTGATTCCTGGGCCTGCGATTTGCATAAATGGTTGAATGTTCCTTATGATAATGGGATGGCTATGGTTAAGGATAGAAAAGCATTGAAAAATGCCATGTCGATGAGTGCGGCTTATTTGCAAGAAGGCGAAAATCGGGAACCCCATCATTATACCCCAGAGGCTTCACGAAGAGGTAGAGGAATTGAAGTTTGGGCTGCATTGAAAGCTCAGGGTAGAGAAGGAATTGCTGACTTAGTAAGTCGTTGTTGTGGGCATGCAAAATCCTTTGCCGAACAATTAAAGCAAAATGGATTTACTATTTTAAATGAGGTTATTTTAAATCAGGTGATGGTTGAGTTTGGCACATCAGAACAAACCTCTGAAATTATTCATCGTATCCAAAAAGATGGGACTTGTTGGTGTGGAGGAACGCTTTGGCAAGGTCATACCGCCATGCGTATCAGTGTGGCTTCTTATGTGACTACAGAAGAAGATGTAAAATTAAGTGTGGAAGCTATCACACGAATTGCAAATGAGGTTTTAAACAGATAATTAAAATTATGAAAAAATATATCTTAATTCTAATATTTGGAATAGTTATCCAATTATGTGCTAGTGCTCAACAAAAGGATCCAACTGTTTGTGGGCCTGAAAACGGCTCTCTTTTAATCATAGGTGGTAATTTGTCAAGTCCAGCAATCTATGATAAATTTTTAGAATTAGCAGGTGGTCCCGATGCGGATTTGGTCATTATTCCTACAGCAATTGCTGATGAATATTTATTGGTAGATGGTGCTATGGAGGAAATGATTGAAACATTTAAATCTCATGGATTTAAAAACATTGAAATCCTTCATACGCGGAATCCAGAGGAAGCTAATACCGAAGAATTTGTAAAACCCTTGAGGTCTGCAGATGCTGTTTATTTTATGGGTGGCAGACAATGGCGGATTGCCGATGGATTTTTAAACACTCTTGCTCATAAAGAATTATTCAACTTATTGGATAGAGGTGGAGTGATTGGTGGAAGTTCTGCCGGAGCGAGCATTCAAGGCTCTTATCTTGCCAGAGGCGATACGAAGACCAATGTGTTGATGATGGGCGATCATGAAGAAGGTTTAAGCTTTTTGAAAAATATAGCTATCGATCAGCACTTATTAAAACTCAACCGTCAGTTTGATGTATTTAAAATTATTCGTGCTCATCCTGAATTATTGGGTTTAGGCCTGGATGAAAATACAGGAATCATAGTGAAGGGTGATACCTTTGAAGTCATCGGTGAAAGTTTTGTAGCCGTTTACGATGGCACTTTTTGTCAGTTTGTAAGAGATAATGAAGATTGGTCTATCGAACGACCAGAGATTACAAAACTTCCAAAAGATAGCGATCGCTTTTATTTTTTGGGTGAAGGTAGAGTGTATGACTTGAAGAATAGGAGAGTAATTAAATAATGAAATACTAACCGCTTGCAAAGATATATGTTCTATGCAAGCGGCTAGTTTGTTTAAAATTCAATTGGTAAAACAAAATTTACCGGAACTTTTTTGCCTCTTTGTTTTCCAGGGCTCCATTTCTTCATTTTCATGATGATAGTTGCAGCACCTTTACCTGCCAATTCATTCTCCTGTTCAATAATTTTTATGTTTGTAGCATTGCCGTTTTCATCAACTGTAAATCCTACTTTTGCTTTACCTTTAATATTTTCAGATTTAACTAGTTTTTGTGTCAAATCATTAATATAGTCGCCGAGTGCCTTATCTCCTCCTGGGTATTCAGGCATTTGCTCAACAATATAAAATATTTCTTCTTCGCCATTTTTGTTCAGGTTTTTTTTAGTCGGTCGTGGCGGTTGTATTGGCAATTCTTTTTCACTGAATGATTTTGGATCAAGATAAATTAAAGCTTTTTTCAGTACAATTTTCTTGTTATCCAAGAAAAAGATATCTTCAAGTGTGAAGTTTAAAGGTTCGAAACCAATATATGATAATTGAATCTTATCATTTGCTGATATTTTGAATGAAAATGTTCCGTCAAAATCAGTAGTAGTCCCTTTGGTTGTACCTACAGCCATTACTGTAACTCCTGGTATGGGCTCTCCAATTTCGTCAACTACAGTACCCGAAATTATTTTGGTTTTACCTTCAATAATTTGTGATTTTAAATTATCATTTTCCGTTTGCTGCTTTTCAATTACGTTGTAATTGGGTTCAGCAAACGCATACAAAAGTAATGCAAGCACTGGCAAAGCCCAGATCAATTTAATAGCCCTTATTTTGTGTGTTTTTTGTTTAGTCATCATTTTTAATCTATTTGTGTTAATTCCGAAATTTAGATTATTGGTAATCCCAATAATTTGCATTCCCATTAACTGGTTAACTAATAAAGCTTGATATTTACCAATATGGTTGCCATTTATAATAACACCATGATCGGCTAAATACTCGTGATTGAGTTTGATAGAATGTTCAAAGAACCAAATAATTGGGTTGAACCAAAAGATGACTGTTAACAGTTCAATAATAAGCAGATCGACCCAATGTTTCTCACTAATGTGCACTTTTTCGTGAGCCAGAATTTCCGGCAGGACGTCCTGTTTATGGAGTTTTGGATTGATATAAACCACATTGAAAAACGAAAATGGCAAGCCATATTTTTCTGTTTCAATGATGCGTAAACCATCCTTTATAATTATTTTATTTTTAACTATTCGAATGACAAGGCTTAAGGTTTGAACAAGCAATCTAAATAAAAAAATCGCGGTCCCTGTTAAATAGATAATCAACAATGCATTAATCCAACTTATCGAATATGAAGTTTCAAATCCAGATCCTACATAAGGTTTAACACCATTGAAGGCACTCTCAACTTCTGTGAGAATATTATTATTTGCATTCCCCACTTGTGAATAAACAACGTATTGTATAGGAATAAGTGGAATGAGTATAGATGATAGTAATGCAAACAAAAGGAAGAATCGGTTTGATGTATAAAAGGTTTCTTTTCTGAGAAATACCCAGAAAACTAGATAAAAAAGAACCAGTGCTGTGGATGATTGAATTAAAAATGTGAAAAGACTATTCATGATTTTTATCTTTATTTAGTTCACTTTCTGTGATCTTAATCATTGCTTCCAATTCTGTGATATCTAAATTATTTTCTTTTGCAAAAAATGTAGCCATTTTTGGGAAGGAGCCCCCAAAGTAATTTGTTAGTAATGAAGTAAACTGATCGCGAGTATATTCTTTTTTGCTTAGTGTAGGGTGAAATTGGTAGGTGTTGCCAAGTGGTGTATGCGCTACAAAGCCTTTTTTCTCTAAAACTTTTAAAACTGTTGCAATGGTCGTATATGCCGGTCGTTTATCTTCAAAATTTTCAACGACTTGTTTTACGGTAGCATTTTTCAAATCCCAAAGGATTTTCATAATTTGTTCTTCTGCTTTTGTAAGTACTTTCATCAGTGTAAATATTTAATACTACAAACGTAGTACTATAATTATAATAATGCAAACTATATTTATAGTATTTATAAATAATTTTCTAAAATCAAGGATATCAAGCTTTTAGAATAAGAAGAAAGTTAATTAATCTTTCTTAGATTAAACAATAGGAGTAGGCTCAATAAAATCCCATAAATTACCATATAGGTCTTCAAAAACAACAACAGTGCCATAAATCTCTTCTCTTGGAGTACTTGTAAAGTGGATGCCTTTTTCTAACATATTCTTATAATCTCTCCAGAAATTGTCGGTATATAAAAATAAAAAAACACGTCCACCACTTTTATTCCCCACGTATTTCGCTTGATTTTCGTCAGCGGCTTTGGCTAATAATAAACAACAATTATTATCGCCTGGAGGGGCAACTTTTACCCATCGTTTAGTTTCACTTAGTTTTGTATCTTCAATGAGTACAAAGTTTAACTTATCTGTATAAAAAGAAATAGCCTCATTGTAATTGTTTACAATGAGGGCTATTTGAGCAATATTTTGTTGCATATAATTTACTTTAAAACAGCCGTTTCAATAATCAGTTCATATGAATAACCAGCGCCAAAATCTTTATTTAAAACAACAATGCCTTCCATTGTAACCACATCACCAACTAATATATTTTCTTGAGTAGTAAGTGTTAAATCAAAGTTTCCATTGTCAGCTGTACCATCTTGTAAATGCACCCAATTTTGACCCATAATACCATTATTAACTTTTACTGCTTTTCCACGAATCATTACTTTTTGTCCTTCGTAGTTTTTACGATCCTTATAAAGTTCAGCAATTGAAATACCCCCGGCAATAGGATCTATTTGTATTTCTTCCTTATTTGCTGTTGGCTTTTGCATACTTTGTTGATGTTGGTCAGCTTGCATTTGAGGAGCAGTTTCTATAGGTTTATCACTTATTACCTGAACAAATAAAATGCTTTCAAAAAATCGATCTAAATCTTTGCTTTTAAAATCTTTCATTGGATATGCTTCGTTATAATATAATTCAGAACCAACTTTGGTATCCATTTTACTGACAGCCATCCAAACTTCCTGATTATTTTCAATCACTCGAAGATAAGTGTATGCATTGGCTTGAAGAATTTCTTTTACAACGACCTTATGTGAGTTTGTAGCGTTATCATTTTTTACAGCAGTAGCTTCCGATGTCCCAGTGTTGCAAGAAGATAAAATGGTGATGCAAATAATTAATGAAAGTAGTAAGTATAGATTATTGAGAGAGTTGCTCATTATACC
>JAOZUV010000121.1 GCA_029938505.1 Bacteroidales bacterium
CCGGATGTGCTGTGGTTATTTCTCACGACCGTTGGTTCCTCGATAGAATCGCAACCCATATACTTGCTTTTGAAGGAAATTCTCAAGTTTATTTCTTTGAAGGTTCCTATTCAGAATACGAAGAGAATCGCAAAAAACGTATGGGTGGTGAAGGACCAAAACGTATTCGATATAAAAAGCTAAAAACAGATTAATGAGTCAAGTTTTTAAAAAATATTACGATTCTCCGGTAGGGATTTTAGAATTATCAGCTACAGATAAAGGCCTATCAGGACTTTATTTTGTGGAAGAAAAAATGGATGATGAAAAAGGGAATGATATTCTTGAAAACACTTGCAAACAATTGAATGAATATTTTAATGAAGGAAGAACCGAGTTTGATTTAGCTCTGGATATTCAGGGAACTGATTTTCAGAAAAGCGTTTGGGAACAATTGTTAAAAATTCCTTTTGGGATAACCAAAACCTATCTGGATATTGCAAAAAATTTAGGAGACAGGAACTCTCTTCGTGCCGTAGGAATGGCTAATGGAAAAAACAAAATCTCTATTATTATTCCTTGCCACAGAGTGATTGGTGCTAAGGGAGAACTCACTGGTTTTGGTGGTGGAATTTGGCGCAAAAAATGGTTACTTGATCACGAATCAAAATACATTCAAGGAAGTCTTTTTTAAATAATTATTGCTTATTTTTTATTGATTAATGAAATCAAAAAATATGATCAAAATTAACCAAAGACTAATAGAACCAATTGTAAAAGAAAGTCAAGATTCTCCAAGGAAAAGGAAGAATTTTAATTTTCACCCCAATGCCGATGACCACATGCACCGCATGATACATGCCTCAAATAAAGGAACTTATGTGCAACCACACAAACATGAAAACCCTGATAAAACAGAAGCTTTCATTATTCTAAGAGGAAGAGTTTTAGTGATTGAGTTTAACGATGAAGGAGAGATTGTGGATCATATTATTATGGATTCGAATATTGAAAATTATGGGGTTGAAATTCCGCCTCGTGTTTGGCATTCTTTAATTACGCTGGAAAATGAAAGCGTTTTTTATGAAGTAAAAAATGGCCCATGGGATCCATCTGATGATAAATTTTTTGCTCCCTGGGCACCAAAAGAAGGTGATCCTGAAGCTGAAAATTATATGAATTTGATTTTAGAAAAACTTCAGCTTTTGTAAACGGAGAATTGTTCCTACTTTTACATAAAATATTTTAAACTGATACCATGGCTCAAAAACCTTCCATACCCAAAGGAACCCGCGATTTTTCACCAGAAGAAATGATTCGCAGAAATTATATTTTCGATACTATCAAAGCTGTATTTCGTTTGTATGGATACCAAGCTATTGAAACTCCTGCCATGGAAAACCTATCGACCTTACTAGGTAAATATGGAGAAGAGGGTGATAAATTGTTGTTTAAAATTGTAAACTCAGGAGATTTTTTAAGTAAAGTTTCGAGAGAGAAAATGGCTGATATTAAATCCTTGCCTTTCTCAACTATGATTTCTGACAAAGGACTAAAATACGATTTAACAGTTCCGTTTGCACGCTACGTTGTTCAACATAGAAATGATATAAATTTCCCTTTTAAACGTTATCAAATTCAACCTGTATGGCGTGCCGATCGACCTCAAAGAGGTCGTTATCGTGAATTTTATCAATGCGATGTAGATGTAATTGGAAGCAATTCTTTACTCAATGAAGTGGAGCTGATTCAAATCATTGATGAGGTTTTTAAACGCCTAAAAATCAAAACAGAAGTTAAATTAAATAACCGAAAAATATTAGCCGGAATTGCTGAAGTGATTGGTGAAGCAGAGCGAATTATTGACATCACTGTTGCCATCGATAAGCTGGATAAAATTGGTTTGGATAAAGTAAATGACGAACTCCTAAACAAAGGTGTTTCGCAAGTTGCTGTTGATAAACTTCAACCTATCATTTTGTTGGAAGGTAAATTAAAAGAGAAATTTGAAAGCTTATCAGAAATTTTAAAAGATTCAGAAGTTGGGATGAAGGGAATTGAGGAGTCGATGACCGTAATGAATCAGTTGAAAGAACTGAATCTCGAAACCAAATGGGATTTAGATTTAACCCTTGCCCGTGGGCTAAATTATTATACAGGAGCAATCATCGAGGTTAAAGCAAGTTCAGTAGCTATTGGCAGTATATGTGGTGGTGGCCGCTACGATGACTTGACCGGTATTTTTGGTATGCCAGATGTTTCAGGAGTAGGAATTTCGTTTGGTGCCGATCGAATATATGATGTCATGAATGAATTAAAATTATTTCCTGATGACAAAGAATTTTCAACAAAATTAATGTTTGTGAATTTTGGAGATACAGAAGCCAAATATTGCTTAAAATTGGTAAGCGAAATTCGCAAA
The DNA here is from genome assembly GCA_029938505.1 of Bacteroidales bacterium. Next base: position 2,402 of record JAOZUV010000121.1, read on the forward strand.
AATGGAATTAGTGTTGAGCTTTTCCCAGACGCATCTAAAACAAAAAAACAAATGAATTATGCCAATAAAAAAGGCATTCCATTTGTGGCTTTAATTGGTGAAAATGAAATAAAAGAAGGCATCATCAATTTGAAAAACATGCAATCGGGCGAGCAAAATTCAGTGAGTCTTGAGGAGCTGATTGCTGAACTTTCATAAACAGCTATCGTCATTCTGAACTTGTTTCAGAATCTAAAAATATTGGCTCTGAGATGCTGAACCGAAGTGCAACGAAGCTCGATGTAGCCAAATAAATTCAGCATGACAGCTGTTTTTTTTTGACAAGCTCATTACAAAAACTTATCTTCTAATTCTCTAATTTGGACATCGATTAATAATTGTATTCGACCCATTTTATGAGCCAATAAAATTACTTTAGCTGTAAAATCAAGCACCTCCATCCGATCGTATAAGTTAAATAAAGAGTGACCTTCAACTAACACTTTCCCATCATCTTTAATGAATGTCATTTGATGGAGTAACAAATAGCTTTCAGGGATTATTTTACAAGAAAATTCAAGACCCAATTCTTGCAGCTTTCTTAAAAATTTTAATTTGGAAGTTGCATAAAATATTTCTTCAGACTTTGACAAATTAATCTCATCATCTACACTTAAAAAATGCTTAGCGCGATTTTTATAAAATTGAATGGAATTTTCATTTTCAAGATCAAAACTCCCATCTGACAATGAGTTGAATACTGAATTTTTAATCTTAAAATAGTCTTGAATTTGAGTACTTAATTTTCGAATTTTATCAGCCGCCTCCTCTATCGTTTTCCCAATAGCAATTGCCCCATGATTTTGCATAATCACAATTGTGGGATTTTTCTCTAAGGCCTTACAAATATTGGCTCCAAGTTCTTCACTTCCCGGAATGGCATACTCAGCATACCCACAATCAAATTTATCAAGAATTTTAAAAAACCTCTTATCAGGATTTAACAAACTTAATGCAACCAAAACAGGAGAATGAAGATGACAAACAGCCTTTACTTCAGGATAGTTTTTATATATGGCTTGATGGAAAGGGAATTCCATGCTCGGCTTATTTGAATTCAGCAAATCTCCTTGATTATTCATGCAAGCAAAATCTTCCGCTCTTAAAAAACCCTTATCAATTTGAGAGGGAGAAATCCAAATATTTCCAGCCTCATCTTTCAACGAAATATTCCCACCTGAAGCTGTAGTCAATCCCTCTCGGTAAATTTTCCAAATACAATCCTTTAATATTTCAGCTGATTTTAAATCCATATCTAGTCAAAAATCATTGTATAGTAACGCTCAATACTTTCTTCAAGCTCAGCTACTGAAACATATTTACTAAATCGTCGGCATTCTTTCCCATCAAAAAGAAGTAAAATAGTTGGACTTGCAAATACGTTGAAATGCCCTGTTATTTCGAGTGAAGATTCGGCATCAATAAATTCCATTTTCATTTTTGGAAATTTTGTTTGCAATAAATTCGCCACTTTAGGACGCAGACTAAGGCATGGCGCACAATGATTGGTTGAGAAATAAATCAGCACAGCCTCGTTCTCTTTAATCAATGTTTGTATTTCAAACAATGTAAAACTCATATATAAATGTTTTATACAAAATAAATGAATATTTCATTAGCATTGAATTTAAATAATTTATACTTTTATCAACCAATTAAAAATCACGATGAACTGGATTTTAAAATTTAAAATAAAAGTAAATCGTACAGCACTCTGCTAGGTTCGATATTTCTTGCGTTATAACTTAACGCTTAAATCGGATATTCCGGATGATTGTAATTGATTATCCATGCCTACAAAGTTTTTCCTAATTAAAAATATGTCCGGTTTAAATACTATTTAAACGATTATTTAATTGTATTTCTTAACAGAAAAAAACATGAAAACACATCAAATTAGTCCGGAAAAGCTGACGTATAAAACCATCTACAATATATTGAAGGATAATTACAAAATTGAATTATCCGAAGAATCGAAAAACAGAATTTTAAAATGTCGTCAATATTTGGACGATAAAATGGCTTCGCATGATGGGCCTATTTATGGAATCAATACTGGTTTTGGTTCGCTTTGCGATGTTCAAATATCGAGAAAAGAATTAGGAACTTTACAAAGCAATTTAGTAAAATCACATGCCTGCGGAATAGGCGAAGAAGTTCCACAAGAAGTTGTGAAATTGATGATTTTATTAAAAATTCAATCCTTATCTTATGGTCATTCAGGTGTACAATTATGCACTGTTGAAAGATTGATTGAGTTTTTCAATCACGATATTTTACCCGTGGTATTCCAATTGGGGTCATTGGGTGCATCAGGTGATTTGGCTCCATTGGCACATATGTCCTTGCCCCTACTTGGATTAGGAGAAGTATATTATAAAGGCGAAAAAAGAGATACGGATTCCGTTTATAAAGAATTAAACTGGGAGCCTATTTCCTTACGATCAAAAGAAGGTCTAGCTCTTTTAAACGGAACTCAATTTATGAGTGCTTATGGGGTAATTAGTTTATTGAAAACATTCCGTGCTTCTCAATTGGCTGATATTATCAGTGCTGTTTCTCTAGAAGCTTTTGATGGCCGTATCGAACCTTTCAACGATTTGGTTCACCAAATTCGTCATCATAAAGGACAAATTAAAACAGCAGAGCGGATTCGTATGTTGCTTGAAGGAAGTGAAATTGTGAATCAGCATAAAGAGCATGTTCAGGACCCATACTCTTTCCGTTGTATTCCACAAGTTCACGGTGCATCTAAAGATTCGGTTAATTATGTAGCCTATGTTTTTTCTTGCGAGATCAATGCTGTGACTGATAATCCAACGATTTTTCCTGATGATGATATCATTATTTCTGGGGGAAACTTTCATGGACAACCTTTGGCTTTAGCATTGGATAATTTGGCTATCGCTGTTGCCGAATGGGGAAATATTTCTGAACGCAGAACCTATCAATTGCTTTCTGGCAAACGGAATCTACCTGCATTCTTGGTGGCAAAACCAGGCTTAAATTCTGGTTTTATGATCCCACAATATACAGCTGCATCTATTGTAAATCAGAACAAACAATTGTGCACTCCTTGCTCTGTTGATTCGATTGAATCCTCACAAGGACAAGAAGATCACGTAAGTATGGGAGCCAATTCGGCGACTAAAGGATACAAAGTTGTACAAAACTTAGAGCGAATTTTAGCTATCGAATTATTCAATGCTGCTCAGGCTTTAGAATTCAGAAAGCCAAAAAAATCATCGCCATTTATTGAAGTGTTCATTAGTGAATATAGAAAATATGTGAGCTTTATAGAGAATGACCAAATCATGAGTAAGGCCATGAACAAAAGTGTTGAATTTATTCAAAATGTAGCCTTAAATATTCCAGATGCATTAAGAGATGACGTTTAAAAAATCAAATATTATTAACCTAAATAAAAAATATTATTATGACTTATATTATTACAGGAGCTGGATTAACTATTGAAGACGTTGTGGCCGTTGCACGTCACGGGAAAGAAGTATCAATTCATCCGGATGCCATTAAACGCATGGAAAAATGCAGAGCCATGCTCGAAAGGAAAGTTGATGCTGGCGAAATCATGTATGGAGTGAATACCGGTATTGGTGAATTTTCGGAAGTCGTTTTGAATGACGATCAGGTAAAAGATTTTCAAAAATATTTAATTTATAATCATGCTGCCGGTATTGGTGATGCCATGCCCTACGAACATGTTCGTGGAGCTATGCTGGGCAGAATTAATGTTCATGCTCACGGAAATTCAGGTGTTCGCCCAATTATCACTCAAACATTGGTTGAAATGTTGAACAAAGGGGTCACTCCATTTGTGTGTAAAAAAGGGTCAGTTGGAGCTTCCGGTGATTTAGCACCTATGTCGCAAATTGCTTTATTAATGATGGGCGAAGGAAAAGCTTTTTATAAAGACGAATTATTGGAAGGTAAAGAAGCCTTAAATCGTGCAGAGATCGAGATTCCTGGCTTACAAGCACGTGATGGCTTAGCTACTATTAATGGTTCAAATGTATTAACAGCCATGAGTGCCATCTTTTTGTATGATGC
>JAOZUV010000002.1 GCA_029938505.1 Bacteroidales bacterium
TTGAATAAAGCATAAACAATCTTATAATTAAATTCATCTGCAGGCTTTATATGACCTTCCACAAATTTTAATCGCTGACCCATAAATGAACCAATAAATCTAGCATCTACTCCCAACTCCTTAACAATACGTTCAATCAATGGGTATAAATTATTTTTAAAAATATAGGTGTAGTTATTTTCCGCTATCCCCCATTCTTTCATTTGATTATAACGATCAATAATATCTGAAGGTAAATTTTCACCTAATTCATCTATATAATCATTAGCTAAAGGAATAGGTGCCGAATCGGTATCTGGATACATACGATCAGCCCCAGGAAGCACACGCTCAAAAATGGTTGTTCCATCTTCAAACGACTTGCGAGTTTCTTGTGGAATCCCTTCGAAAGCAATTTGGCAACGTTCTTCAATAGTTTCCAAAGCAGTTTTAATATCGTCTTCTGCACCCCAGAAAATAATTTGAGCATCATTTTCTCCGGCTTTCAATAAGTCTTTTATTTCAGTCCAATCATTATCAGAAATTACTTGCTCAAATGCTTCACTATGCGTCATATTTGGATGCTCAATACAAGCAATAACTTTTAAGCGTTCTGCAAAATCATTGGCAAACATTTTACCCGGTTGTGTAAAATAAGATAGCATTCCTTTAAACTCAGGCAAATTAACCGCTAAAATTTTGTGAAGATTTTGCTTGGCATTTTTGATTGGTTCGTAGGTGAAATCATAGGAATGGAAACGCAAAGTTTCATGTTTCATTTCCCATTTTGAAGGTTCTGCAATTCTATTTTTTAATTCGTCTCTAACTTGTAATAAAGCCCACTGACGGAAACATTCGATATGCGTTAATTTTGGAATCCAACGCGTATGAGCAACTCCTTTAATTTCAACACGAGTTCCACCTTTACAGCTAACATTTACATCCTGACGACCTGCTCCAATACCCGTACGTACTTTTCCTGTACTCCGATTTAAGAAACGGATATAATCGCACACCTCTTTTACTTCCTGAGGATTTACCATGTCAGGATAAGTCACTGTTTCGATTAAAGGCATTCCGAGCCGATCAGTTTTATATACTCGCGTATGGCCAATATCCGAAATTTCACGACAGGAATCTTCTTCAATACTCAGCTGAATCAAACGGATTTTTTTGTTCTTCATTTGCAATTCACCTTCAACACCTAAAATAGCTGTCCGCTGGAAACCTGTAGGAATACTTCCATCCAAATATTGTTTACGAGTAATATGCACCTCTCCCACAATATTTAATTTTGATAATAAAGAAATTTCCAAAGCTATTCCTAAAGCTTCTCTGTCAATAGGAAAAGGGGGAGTATCATCTACTTCGTAAGTACACGTAGTTTCATGCTTCAGTCTGTAAACAATTTCTTTACGGGTTCTGAATTCCATCAATGCCGTTCCATCATACTCACCCAACTCACTTAAGGTTGGTCGCATATGACGAATTACTTCTGCATCATAAACATCACTTTTATTAAATAATCCGGCAGGACAATGACAAAATAGTTTCTTTTTTGTCAGTAATTGCTGATGTACCTCAAGCCCTGACATAAAACCAATATCATCATAGGTTTTTTGAGTGGCCTCATGCAATGGCACATAACCTACTTTTTGGCAACTATCTTTATAATTTTTCTGTGGATCAAAAGATTTTTTCGGGTCAGGATTCTTGCTCTTCTCTTGCTTAGCCATGTTCTATCAAATCTGGATATTACAATTTTTTAAGCCCCAAATGTAAGTATAATATCCAAAATTATATCTATATAATGTGAATAAAATAACACTATATCCCATCTAAAAATGAATATAAATTTATTTTATTGAATATTGCAAATTCAAAATTTTCAAAGGGGACTCAACTAAATTTATTTTCATAAGTTTGTAAAACTTATTATTTATCTAATTTTTATTCGTTTGTATTTAAATCTGTAAATGGCATGCACTTCAGATCATTCATAATAATTCTTTTTATTCTAAACTTTTTGATACCATTTAGTGGGCAATCTCAAGAAAAAGCAATAATTGAACTAAGACAAGCTGATCGATTTATTGGGGAGAATATTAATGGTGTAGATTTTAACTTCTTAAGTGGGGAAGTTATTTTGATACATGATAGTACTACTTTTTATTGTGATTCGGCTGTCATTGATAAACAGCGTAATGATTTTAGAGCCTTTGGAAATGTATATGTCCTCATGAGTGATTCTGTAGAGTTATATGGCGATCGTTTATCTTATCAAGGAAATGAAAAAATTACCTACGTTTACAACAATGTAAAGTTAATTGATAAAAAAACCACTTTATACACTGATTATTTGGTTTATTATCGTTTAGAGAAAAAAGGAATTTTTAATCGTGGTGGAAGAATAATTGATGGCGAAAATGTTTTAACCAGTCGTGTTGGTGAATATTATAGTAGTTTGAAAGAATATTTTTTCACGGATAGTGTTATTGTTACCACCCCTGAACACGTCATAAAATCAGATACTTTACGTTATAATACCATCAGTGAAATTGTCCATTTTAAAGGTTACTCAACCCTTACAAGTGAAGAAGATTTTATGTTTGCCTATAAGGGCTGGTCAGATACAAAAAACGACATTACAAGCTTAAAAAATCATGCGATGGTCAAACATAAACAGCATATCATTTATGGTGATTCGGTTTACTTTAATAAAAAACAAGAATATGGCTATGCCGAAAAAGACGCCGTTTTAATGGATGTTGAAAAAGAAATGGTAGTAGAAGGTCAAATAGTGGAGTATATACTTCAAGAAGGATATGCTTATTCAACCGATAGTGCTTTTGCCGTTCTTATCGACAATAACGACTCTTTGTTTTTACATGCCGATACTTTAAAAATGCTTTTTGATACTACTGATAAATTTGATCGTTTGTTGGCTTACGATAAAACAAAATTTTTCAGAAAAGATATGCAGGGTGCTTGTGATTTACTGATCTACAACTTGAAAGATTCAATTATTTCGATGTATGATGAACCTGTTTTATGGTCGAACAAAAATCAACTTACAAGCGATTCATTGAAAATATTTATGACCAATAATTCCATTGATTCCTTGGTAATGTATAATTCAGCCTTTATTGTATCTGAAGATAGTATGAATACTTATAATCAAATTAAAGGTCGGGATGTAGTCGCTTATTTTGTAAGCAATGATATGGATAGAATTTCGGTTAACGGAAATTCTGAAACCGTTTATTATATCCGAGATGAGAATACCAAGGCAATTATTGGCGTTAATAAAGCCTTAGCTAGTAATATGGAGATTTCCTTAGAGAATCGGCAAATTATCAGTATTCTATACCTCGACAATCCTAAAGCAACCTTATATCCAATAACAGATATTACTGAAGAAGAACAAAAACTTAAAGGCTTTAAGTGGTTGGATTATATGCGTCCAAAAAAGAAAGAAGATATATTCAGGGATTCTGCGGCTCCAGAAGCTCCAATGCCAGAAACAGGTACTGAAGACAACTCAATCAAATCGTCAGACCCCAAATCAAAAAACACTAAAAGTGAAGGCGAAGCAAAAAAGTCTACAACAATTAAATGAAGAAATAAAATAATTTAGAATATTGTCAGGCGAACATATTTTTTAGGATTCTTTCTAATATCCTCCAGCAATTTATTCAAATCAGACATGGACTTCTCAATGTGGAGATAAAGTGAGTCGTTGTGAACTAATGCACCAACAGTACCTTCTCCATTATTTACTTTCTCCAAAATAATAGCCAATTCACCAATCGCTTTATTAGCATTGGTAAAGGTTGTAGCAACATCTGCTTTCACTAAGGAATCGGAAAGGCTTGAGAAATTTGCAATGATATTTGAAATATTGTTTCTATCCGCATTTAAATTTGAAGTAATAGAATCAACATTTGCAATGATCTTCGACAAACGGTTTGATTCCTCCCTAACCATGGTATCCATCTTCATGGTTGTATACTGTAGAGCATAGAAAGTTTTTTCTATACTGGAAAAACTATTGGTCAAATTTTCACGAGCACCCTTATTAAAAATCTCTTTTATAATAGTTGCTACTGAATCTATTGAACCCAATAAAGCTTCTGCCTTTATCTTTAGGGGTTGAACCTGACGATTCACCTCTTCTTTTAATGAGGCCTCAGAATCAGACATCAAGGTATCTCCTGAAACAACCATTTCACGAGAATTACCTAAAACAATAGCAACTTCTTTCGATCCCATTAAATCGGCACTAAATATCTTAGCAACCGAATTCTTAGGAATAGGAAAATCTTTACTTACGGATAGCACAGCTACAATACGCCCCGAATAATTTTCTTCAAAATAAACCTCTTTTACCTGTCCAACATCCAAACCATTGATAGATACAATATTTGAAGGATTTAAACCATTCACATTTTCATAAATAGCATAAAAAATACGTTGAGTACTAAATACATTTTTACCCTTTAAGAAGTTATAACCCCAAAATAATAAGGCTAATCCAAGGATAAATAAGATACCTACTTTTAGTTCGCGTGATATTTTCACTTTATCTATTTTTGTATAACAAATGTAATTATTTTTTCAGAAGTTCCTGTGCTTGATTTACAGGAATCCGTTTGCCATTTAAAAAAGAAACGACGAAAGCATCTTTAAATTTTCTTTTTCGCAAATTATTTTTTAACCAATTAGCACTGCTAATTCCTTTTTCGTTGCCAACACAGTATTTATTTAAACCATTGTGCTTATAAACAAAAATAGGACCTAAATCTTTAAATTTTTTATGATTTTTCAGATCTCTCGAAGAAGAAGCAACTTGAACTCTGAAAACAATGTTTTTCTCCTTTTTAACCGTTTGAGTTGGAGTTGTTGTTAACACTTGAACATTCTTTTCATATTCTGCTTTATATTCTTTAAAAGCACGATAAATAGCGGAAGCAATATAAGTCTGTCCCTTTTTTGAAATTAAATATTTCTCATCATTTGAGTTACTCAGATAACTAGTTTCTATCAAAACTCCTGGCATAGTTGTTTGAAATAGCACAAGGAATCCGGCCTGAATAACACCTCTATCACGTAAGCCAACCCTTTCTTTAAACTGTTGCTGAACTTTTGCAGCAAAACTTAAGCTTTGATCTAAATTTGCATGCTGATATAAACTAAAAATAATGTAAGCTTCGGGAGAATTAGGATTAAAGCCTTCGTAATGTTGCATATAATCTTCCTCTTTCAAAATACTTGCATTTTCCTTTTTAGCAACCTCAAGATTTGCTTGATTTTTATGTAAACCCATAACGTATGTCTCTGCCCCATAAATTCTAGAAGAATTATTGGCATTACAATGAATAGACATAAAAAGATCTGCTTTGGCATCATTGGCAATTTTTGCACGTTTATGCAAAGGAATAAAAACATCCGTTTTTCGGGTATAAATAACTTTAACATCAGGAAAATTTTGCTCAATATAAGCGCCCGTTTTTAAAGCAATAGATAGGGCAATGTGTTTTTCTTTCGAATTTTTCCCCATAGCACCTGGGTCTTTGCCTCCATGACCAGCATCAATAACAATAGTTTTAATGCGATTGCTAGCAGCATTTAAGCCAATTATAGGGCAACAGCAAAGAAGTATAACAAAAAAAAATAGTTTTCGTTTCACTTTTAAATTATTTAATAATTTTTATATTTCATTTATTCATTATGATAACTAAATTTGCAGAAGATGAATTTGCTTGCTAACAAAAATAATATTAAACCTGATTATACTTATAATTTGTTTCCCAAATTTTCAACAGCTTCTATATTAAACGTTTTTTGGAGTCTATTATTTATCCTTTTGGCAAATAATTTAACATTCGCTCAACAAAATTTTAATGAGCTTGATACAACAAAGCAAGAACAAATACTGAACCAAAATAAAACAACAAACACAAATCAATTAGCCCAGAACTCAACACTAACAGTTCAAGATTCAACTTCAAACTCTATGGGGCTAAATGCAAAAGTTGATTATGTGGCTAAAGATTCTATTCGTTTTGACTTGAGAAACAAAAAAGTTTATTTGTATAATGAGGCCGTTATTGACTATCAAACAATTAAACTCGAAGCTGCTGATGTAAAAATTCATTTTACAGAAAATATATTACTGGCCGAAGGCGTATTTGATTCACTTGGTAAACTTGTTGGTAAACCTGTATTCACCGAAGATGAGCAAGTGTATAAATCCAAATACATGAAGTATAATTATAGCACTAAAAAAGCTATTATCAGAGAGGTTTTTACAGAAAGTGGTGAAGGATTTATGCATGGGAAAACAATTAAAAAATTGGCCAATGAAAATATTAATGTAAAAAATGGCTCTTTCACTACTTGTAACGACGAAGAGCATCCTCATTTTGAGTTTCGTTATAAAAAATCAAAGATTATTCCCAATAATAAAATTGTAACAGGCCCTGCTTATTTGGTTATTGAGGGTGTTCCAACTCCTTTATTTATACCATTTGGACTATTTCCTAATAAGCCAGGACAACGATCAGGTGTTGTTATTCCTACTTATGGCGAATCATCTACTCGTGGGTTTTACCTTGAAGAAGGAGGTTATTATTTTGCTATCAGTGATTACCTGGATTTAAAGCTCACTGGTGACATTTATACTTATGGAAGCTGGGCAATAAAAACACTTACTAATTATATTAAAAAATATAAATACAATGGTTCGCTAAATATCACTTATGCCGTAAATAAAGAACGAGATGATAAAACTCCTCGAACAGATTTTGCATTCAGATGGAAACATGCCCAAGATGCAAAGGCTCGACCCAATAGTCGTTTTACCGCCAATGTAAATATTGTGAGTTCGCAGTATAATGTTTATAATCCTACAAGTACACAGGATTATTTATCTAGTTCATTTCAATCAGGAATTTCATATCAAACAAAAATTGCAGGAAAACATTCATTAACCCTAAATGCCAGCCATAATCAAAATACACAAACAAAAATTGTAAGCATTACTTTACCCGAGCTTAGTTTTTCTGTTAACCGTTTTTATCCTTTCCGGAAAAAAGACAAAGTAGGGAACCTAAAATGGTACGACAATATTAGTGTAAACTATACAATGAATGCAAAAAATACGATAAGTGAGGTTGATTCTCTGTTGTTTAAACCAGGTTTTGTTGGGAAATTGAAAAACGGTATGAATCAAAAAATCCCAATTTCATTACCCATCAAATTATTCAAATACTTCAACTTAACTACAAGCATAAATATTACTGATAGGGTTTATCTTAGCAGCCTAAAAAAGACCACAGAATTTACAACAGACGAAGAGGATAATGTTGTTGGTAATCTTATAACTGATACGGTATCGGGTATAAATAATATTTTGGAATACAGCCTTTCATCTTCTCTAACAACAAAAATTTATGGGATGCTTAATTTTAAAAAAGGTCCTGTTAGAGCACTCCGCCATGTATTCACACCCTCCATAAGTTTTTCATATACACCTGATTTTTCTTCTGATAAATGGGGTTATTATGATTATTATTATACAGATCAGGCTCAAACCCAAAAAGTTAAATACTCTAAATTTGATAAGTATATTTACGGTGGTGCTTCAAACAGAGAGCGTGGAAGTATAAATTTTTCATTTTCGAATAATCTCGAAATGAAAGTCCCATCCAGAAAAGACACTATAACGGGGCTTAAAAAAGTAGTCCTAATTGAAAGCCTAAGCATTTCCACCAATTATAATCTGACTGTAGATTCTTTAAATTGGGCTCCCGTTTCTGTGAGTGGACGAACTACGTTATTTAAAAAACTTACCATTAATTACGCTAGTACATGGAGTCCCTATGCTATTGATCAATATGGGATGAAAGTGAATCAATTCGAATGGGATTTTCGTAAAAAATTATTACGTTTAGAAAGTACACGTTGGAGCTTTGGATTTAATTATAAATTTTCATCCAAAGAAAATAAAAGCAAAAAAGATAAAGGTGTAGGAGATGCAATTAAAGATGTAGAACCAGGTCTTAAGAAGAAGGGTAGTGATGTTTTTGGCAAAGAAAATAGTCAAGAATATACCGATGTTATGAATAACCCAGATGACTATGTAGATTGGAGTATCCCTTGGTCTGTAAACTTAAGCTATAGTTTATCAAAAAATACCAATCTAAAATATGTCCGAATTCTGGAAGAAGATGGTAAGTACGATATTGAGAAAACAAAAACAAAAACTCAAACGATCAGTATTAATGGGGATATAAATATTACTAAGAAGACGAAAATTGGCTTTAGAACCGGTTACGATTTTGAAAGTAAAGAAGTTTCTTATACCTCACTAAATATTTATCGTGATCTTCACTGTTGGGAAATGCGTTTTAATTGGATCCCCATTGGTCCACGCAAAAGCTGGAACTTTACTATTGCTATTAAATCAACACTTTTGCAAGATTTAAAATTAGAGAAACGTAAAGATTTTAGAGATAGGTAAAAACTTAAATAGCAAATAACAAATAATCCTTATATGCCCAAATTTTCAAATACCAATCGACAAAACAAATTAGCAATAAATCCTTGTTTCGAACATTAGATTTTAAGAATTTGAGATTTGTGTTTTGTAGTTTAAACTTTGGAATTTTTTAATTAAAAATATTCAAATGAAGAAGATCGTTAACATATCAACAGCACCAAAGCCATTAGCACCATATAGCCAAGCTGTTTTAGCCAATGACACCCTTTATGTTTCAGGACAAATAGCCATTAATCCTTTTGATGGGAAATTAGTGGAAGGAAGTCCCGCTGAACAAACTAAACAACTGATGACTAATATTGGGAACATACTGAAAGAAGTAGGCATGGATTTTTCGAATATTGTGAAATGCTCCATTTTTATGTCGGATATGAAGTATTATGGCGAAATAAATGAAGTGTATGGCGAGTATTTTAAAGTAGACCCACCTGCCCGCGAGGCAATGCATGTTGCTGGCCTACCCCTAAATGTAGATGTAGAAATTTCGTGTATCGCTTGTGAAAAATTAAATCAATTATAAAAATCCATATTCAATATAATTCCCATTCAATTTTTATTTATATGAACCCAAAAACAATAAATAAAAAAGGAATGTAAAATTCCAAAATCATTAAAAATTAAAAACTATGAAAAAAATTTTATTTGGCTCATTAATTTATTTTATGAGCATTTTCGTTGCAAAAGCTGATGAAGGAATGTGGATTCCTGCATTACTCGAAAAATTTAATGAACAGGAGATGATAAAAATGGGAATGCGGATTACTGCAAAGGACATCTATGACATTAATCACTCAAGTATTAAAGATGCCATTGTTAGTATTGGTGGTTGTTCAGCCCAACTTATCTCTGATCAAGGTCTTCTTATTACAAACCATCATTGTGGTTTTGGTCGAATTCAACGCCATAGTTCTCTTGAACACGATTACTTAACAGATGGATTTTGGGCCATGGATAAATCTGAAGAATTAGCAAACGAAGGCATGACTGCTAAATTTCTGATACGTATAGACGAGGTTACCGATGAGGTTTTAAAAAATGTATCGGATACGATGACCGAGGTTCAAAGAGCAAAAGTCATAAGAGATCAGATTAAAGAAATTAAAAAGAAAGCTGAAAAAGAAACAGGCTATGACGCTTCTATTAGTGCCTTTTATTATGGCAACCAATATTTCATGTATATTACAGAAACCTATAAGGATGTTCGCTTAGTGGGTGCTCCTCCATCAAACATTGGTAAATTTGGTGGCGATACAGATAATTGGATGTGGCCACGACATACGGGTGATTTTTCAATCTTTCGGATATATGCTGATAAAAACAATAAGCCAGCCAAATACTCAAAAGACAACGTACCTTACAAACCAAAATACCATCTTCGTATCTCATTAAAAGGCGCTAATAAAGGCGACTTTACATTTGTATTTGGCTATCCTGGAAGAACAGAAGAATACCTGCCTTCTTATGGAGTAGATATGCAAACAAACATTATTCATCCAGTTAGTATCAAAATAAGAACAGAGCTTTTAGATATATTCAAAAAATATGTTGAGAAAGATAAATTAGTTAGAATACAATATGCAGCAAAAACAGCTCGTGTAGCCAATGGCTGGAAAAAATGGATAGGTGCTAAAAAAGGAATTCGCAGATTGGGTGCCATTAATAAAAAGAAAGCGTTTGAAAAAGAGTTTGTTCAATGGACAAATTCATCCCCTGAAACTAAATCTAAATACGGCCATTTGATTGCCGATTTTGAAGAAACCTATAAAGAATTAGCCCCTTTCAAAAAAGCATCCACTTTGCTAAGAGAAACAATTATGGGTATTGAAATCATTAATTTTTCTACCGAATTTAAAAGATTGATTGAATTAAAAAATGATTCTGTTTTTAAAGTGCTTGTTTCCAGAAAACAAAACAGTGTGAAACGTTTCTTTAAAGACTATCACCAACCCATTGGTAAAGAAACTTTTGAAAAACTCCTTACAATTTATCAAGAAGATTCTGAGAGTGAATATTTACCCGAATTTTTCACTACTATAAACTCGAAGTATAAGGGTGATTTTAAAAAATTTGCTGATCATATTTTCAAAAAATCAATTTTCGCTTCTGAAAACAAATTATCAAATATGCTATCAGAAGCTAAATTAGGAAAATTAAAAGCCCTAAAAAAAGACCCCTTATTTAAATTAACAAATCAGTTAATCATTCTCGATAATACAAAGTTAATTCCATCAATAAAAAAATTGGAAGATAAACTTAAAAAAATGCAAAGACTCTATATGAAAGCTCAAATGGAAATGCAGCCCGAAAAGCGCTTTTATCCAGATGCAAACGGAACAATTAGGGTAACTTATGGAAATGTGAAAGGCTTTAATCCCAGCGATGGTGTTACCTATAAACACTTTACAACCATGGAAGGAATATTAGAAAAAGAAGATCCAAATATTTACGATTATGTAGTTGAGGACAAACTTAAAGAGCTTTACAACAATAAAGACTTTGGACAATATGCCGATAAAGATGGCAGCTTACATGTCTGTTTTATTGCAGCAAATCATACTTCGGGAGGAAACTCAGGAAGCCCAATATTAAATGCTGACGGACATCTTTTGGGTCTTAATTTTGATCGAAATTGGGAAGGCACAATGAGTGATTTAATGTATGATCCTGACTATTGTCGGAATATTTCAGTAGACATTAGATACTGTTTATTCGTCATCGATAAGTTTGCTGGTGCAACTCATTTAGTTGATGAAATGACCATTATTAAGTAATCTCCTTAAATGTGGATAATTGAAGGGATGATACCTTAAGTGTTCATCCCTTTTTTATTTAAAGATGCTGAATTAAATTCAGCATGACGAGATTTATTTTCCATTTTTGTACTTTTATCAAATGATAAAAAATCTCATTTTAAAAAACCGAAGCTATCGCAGATTTTATGAAAAAGTAAAAATTTTATCTGAGGATTTAAAAGAGTTGATTGACCTAGCTCGACTATCTCCTTCAGGAAGCAATTTACAAGCACTTAAATTTATACTTTCGAACGAAGGAAACAGGAATAAAACCATATTCAAAAATCTGGCTTGGGCAGGCTATTTGAAGGATTGGGATGGCCCCATTGAAAGTGAACGACCATCCGCTTATATTATTATTTTGGGTGATAAAAATCCAATCAAATCTTTTGACTATGATGTAGGAATAGTCTGTCAAAGCATACTCTTAGGAGCAGCTGAAAAAGGCTATGGAGGATGTATTTTCGGATCTATAAAAAGAATTCCACTATCAGCTGAATTAAAAATACCTAAACATTTAAAAATACAACTCATTATTGCTCTTGGAAAACCAAAAGAAATAATACAAATTGATCCTGTAATAAATGGAAATATCAAATATTGGAGAGATAAAAAAGGAATTCATCACGTCCCGAAACGGAATTTAGACGAATTAATCATTGAGCTGTAAAAAAACTAGGCTGAAAAATATTTCAGCATTTTATAATATCATTTAATCACAAAATTAAACAACAAACCCTTATACCTTTAATTGCTCACCTTCAGATTTTGCAATAATGGCAGCACCACAACTGTCGCTCCATACATTAGTAGCAGTTCTGAACATATCCAAAATCCGATCAACTGCCAATATTAATCCAACACCTTCCAACGGAAGTTGAATTGCTGTTAATATAACTGTTATCATTACCAAACCTGCCATAGGAATAGCAGCAGCACCGATGGAAGCTAACAAGGCAGTAACTATAATAATCACTTGCTGAAAAATAGTTAAATCAACTCCGTAGGCTTGGGCAATAAACATAGCAGCAATGCACTCATATAAGGCTGTGCCATCCATATTAATAGTTGCCCCAAGCGGCAATGTAAAACTGGTGATTTTATTCGAAACACCTGATTTATCTTCAACTGCCTGTATTGTTAATGGTAAAGTTGCTCCCGATGATGACGTTGAAAAAGCTGTCAATAGCGGAGTTGCCATATTCCGCATATGCTGGAACGGCTTGATTTTTCCAATGTATTTAGCAATCAATGGAAGTGTGATAAAAAAATGAATCCCTAATGCTAAAATAACAGTAAGCATATATAAACCCATACGAGAACCCAGCTCAAGCAAATCATCCTGATCTGAAACAACTTTGGCAACAATTCCAAAAATACCTAAGGGTGTAAATTTAATGACGAACATGGTCATTTTCATCATTACATCAAAAATGGCATTAAATGCTTTCGTTAAAACTCTCCCCGGAGCAATATCAATTTTAGTTACAAAAAAACCAAAAAGTATCGCAAAAAAGATTATCGAAAGCATTTGACTATTTGTAAAAGCTTCAAAAATATTGGTTGGAACAATGTCGATTAAAATCTCTCTAACTGATCGCTGTTTCTCTATCAGGCCTTCTACCTCTTGACTGAAATTGAGATCGGCTCCTAATCCCGGTTGTAAAATATTTACTAAAAATAATCCGGTAATGATAGCAAGTAAACTGGTTAAAATATAATAACTAAAGGTTTTTAAACTTAACCTGCCAAGACTACTTCCTGTACCAATATTGGCTATTCCCGAAATAAGTGAACTCAATATTAGTGGAATAATCAACATTTTCAATAAGCGCAAAAAGATGTCTCCCATCCAACTAACAGAATGAACCATTGTGTTCTGATTTGCTGCCTTTAGGATTAAACCCTTGTTTGCATCATATCTTTCCTGCCCAATAATTCGAATTACATTTTCATCAAATGATTTTCGCGAATCAATGTCAATATTTGCAATTTCTTGAAGATCCTGAACGATTTCAACAGGAGCATTTTTCTTTTTAAGGTATTCAAAAGCCTGATCGTTAAAAGAATAATAGGTTGGGAAAAGGATGCCGTAAATAACGGCTAAGACTAGGGCAATAAATATTTGCCAATGTAATTTAATCTTTCTCATAATTGAGGTGAAATATACGAAATTTGCAGAAAATTTAAGAAATAAATATATTTTTAAGTGGAAACGAAGAAAACTTTTAATATTTTTTTCGTTTCCACTTAAAAATATTCTTTTATCTTTGCCCCAATTATTCTCTAAAAAAGACTATACAATGGACAAAGAATACCAAGAAATCATGGAAAAAGTAAGGGATTTATCCTCTGCTTTGGGTATCCGTTCTCTCTCAATTGATGAAATCTGTAAGAAACTTAACATCCCTAAACCCGTTCTATTAAAACACATAAACAACAAAACAGATTTGGTTGAACAAATGTTGAAATTTGAACGTTTACGTTTTCAAGACATTTTCGATGAGCATAATTTTGAAGGTGTAAATGCCATCCAAATATTATTAATTGTAAGCAAAGAGATTGCTTTACGTTTTAAAGATGTAAGCCCTTCAATGAGTTTTGATCTAAAAAAATACTATCCTGAACTCTATAATAAACACTTTTCAGAAAGACAAGATTATATTTTTAAGAAAATTCAAATTAACCTAACAAAAGGCATTAGTCAAGGAATGTATCGTGAGGATTTAAGCATCGAGCTTGTATCTCGATTATATCTTTCACGATTAAGTGATATGCATAATCCCGAGTTATTTCCTCCAGAAAAATTTTCGGATGAGAAACTTTTTGATTTTATGATCGATTATTTTATTCGTGGAATTGCAACACTTGAAGGCATTGCTTTTTATGAAAAAGAAAAAGACAATTATAAATTATAATACATAATCAACGCACATCAATGAAAAAAACAATTTTGACAATTGTAGGCTTACTATTAATTAATCTTACAATGCTTGGCCAAGAAGCCATACAATTTTCTTTAGAAGATGCCATTAAACATAGTTTGGTATATAATACCACCATTAAAAATGCGCTTACAGATATTGAAATTGCTCGTAAAAAAATTAATGAAACCACAGCTATTGGGCTGCCACAAGTAAATGCAAAGCTTTCAAATACCAATTATTTAAACATTGCAACTACTTTGATGCCTGATTTTATTTCACCTGCCATTTTTGCCGTGAATGAAGATAATTTTGGACTCACTCCAACAACTCCACAAGGAGATCCACAATTTTTCCCTGTAAGTTTTGGAACTAAATATAATGCATCAGCCGAAATTACAGTTTCACAATTAATCTTTAACGGTTCATATTTGGTAGGATTACAAGCTGCTAAAGCTTACTTAGAGCAATCAAAAGTACAATCTGAAAAAAGCCGTATTGATATTAAAGAATTAGTGACATCAGCCTATTATTTGGTTTTAGTAACTCAAAAAAATAAAAGCATTATAGATAGTACACTTCTTAGTTTACAAAGTATGTATACTGAACTTCAAGAAATTTACAAACAAGGATTTATTGAAGATACGGAAGTGGATCAGATTAAATTAATGATTGCTGATCTTGAAACCAATTTATTATTTGTGACGAATCAAATCAAACTATCAAAATCCTATTTAAAAATTTTACTGGGTATTGATGTTAATAATACGATTAGTCTTACAGATAATTTAGACAATCTGCTTGAGAGTATTAAAAATACTGCAATCCTCACATCTAACTTTTTATTCTCAAAAAATATTGATTATCGAATTTTAGAAAACCAAAAAGAACTTTCGTTACTAAGTTTGAAAAATGAAAAAGCAAATTCGTTGCCCGTTTTATCAGCATTTTTCACTGCACAAACCAATGCAATGCGCGATAGTTATGATTTTTTGAAAGAAGGAAAACCATGGTATCCTACAACGCTATGGGGCATTCAATTGGACATCCCAATTTTTAGTAGCTTTTCCAGAAGCTCTAAAGTTAAACAAGCAAAGTTGGAACTTAAAAAAGTGGAAGAGCTTCAAATTCAATTACAAAACAGTTTAAATATGGAAGAAGATAATAGCAAAACAAATTTTAAAAATGCTATTCTGATTCACCAAAACAAAAAAAATGCTGCAAAATTAGCTAATAAAATTTATCATAAAACCCAATTGAAATATAAAGAGGGCGTTTCATCGAGTATGGATTTACTTCAATCCTACAATCAATACTTGGAATCTGAAGGTAATTACATTGCCTCAATAGTAGACTTGGTAAATACTAAGCTGGCACTTGAAAAACTGTTTTCTGAATAAATATTAAAAATATGTTTTGCTGCAATAAAAAAGAAAGTGATATCATTAAAAAAGCTTTTGAGCTTTTCAATACATACGGGATTAAAAGTGTTTCGATGGATGATATTTCAAGGGAGCTAGGAATCTCAAAAAAAACATTGTACCGTTTTGTAAAAGATAAGCAAGAATTGATTGCTAAAGTTATTGCTAGTGATTTTAAAGCCAACGATAAGAAAATACAGGCTTTATTAAAACCCACTTTTAATGCCATTGAAGAAGTGTTGGCTTTAGTTCGTTTTTTTACTGAATTACATCAAACACATTCGCCCAATATGATTTTTGATCTTCAGAAATTTTACCCTGAAGTATATCAGATGTTTCGTAAACTTCGTAAAGAAAAACTCCTTTTATTTTATGGAGATAATTTGAAAAAGGGAATTAAAGAAGGCTTGTACCGTCAAAATATGGATATAAATGTGGTACAAAAAATTATTGTTCATTTATCTGAAACCATTATTGAAAGCGACACTTTCACCATTGAGGAGGTAGGATCTCCTCAATTTATTTTGGAAATGTATTCATATCACCTTCATGGCATTGTAAGCGAAAAAGGCCATAGGCTTTTAAATAAAGAATTAAATAACATTTAAATATTTGAAAAAATGAGAAAAATTATCATCATCGCATTGGTATTGTTTATGGCTAGCTGTGGATCTTCCAACACTGAAAGCAGAAAAGCTGAGCTTGCTAATCTTAAATCCGAATTAAACACACTTCAAAATAAAATTACAAGTCTTGAAAAAGAACTTGCAAGCGATCCAAATAATAAAGTAAATCAGGCTTACAAAACACCTGTTAGTATAAAGGAAGTAAGCTACGGAAATTTTAATCATTTCATTGAAGTGAGTGGAAATATCGAGGCTGTAAATGCTGCATATATCAGTCCTGAAATGGGTGGCCAAATCAAAAAAAATTACGTAAAAGAAGGTGACAGAGTCAACAAAGGACAAATGCTTGCAAAACTCAATAGTTCAACCATCGATAAAAATATTGATGAGCTGAATACCGGATTGGAATATGCCTCAATTATATTCGATAAACAAAAAAAATTATGGGATCAAAAAATTGGTTCTGAGATTGACTACCTAACAGCAAAAAATACTAAAGAAGGTTTAGAAGATAAGCTGGAGACCTTAAAAGCACAATTAGAACTTCTTATTATCAAAGCTCCTTTTGATGGCATCATCGATGATATTATTCAAAAAAAAGGCGAATTAGCTGCACCAGGTTCACAAATGATGCAATTGGTTAATCTTAATAAACTTTATATCAATGCAGATGTAGCTGAAAATTATTTGCCAGTTATTAGAAAAGGAGATAAAGTTGAACTTAACTTTCCCAGCTTCCCTGAATTAGCTATGACTACAAAAATTCATCGTGTTGGAAATGTTATTCATCCACAAAATCGTACAATTAACATGCAACTTCTAATTAATAATAAAAATGAAAAATTGAAGCCAAACGGATTAGCAATTATTCAAATTAATGATTATTCAACAGATAAAGCCTTGATTGTACCCTCTATTGTCATCAAACAAGATATGAAAGGTTCATTTTTATATGTAGCTAAACAAGCAAATAAAAAATGGCTTGCCCAAAAAAGATATGTCAAAAGTGGCGTTTCCTATAAAGATGAAAGCATGATTATAGAGGGACTATCAACTGGAGAAAAAGTGATTATCGAAGGTTATAATCAAATATCTGATGGTTCGAATATTGTCATTAAGTAGATTTTTTATCTGAAAAAAAATAACAGATGAGTATTAAACAAAAATTTGAAGGAGTAACAAGGGAATTTAAATTAACTACCCTAGCACTTAAAAATAAAAACACCGTATTCTTACTAACCATTGCATTGGCTGCTTTTGGTTTGTTTTCATACATTCAACTTCCTAAAGAACTTCAACCCGATATTGCAATGCCATGGGTTTTAGTAAGCACTGTTTATCCCGGAAATGCTCCCGTTGATATTGAAAATTTAATTAGCCGACCACTGGAAAAAGAAATTGAAGGTATTAAGGGTATCAAAAAAATGACCTCAACCTCAGCTTTAGATTATTCCTTAGTCTTTGTTGAGTTTAATTCAAACGTTGAAATTTCGGAAGCACTAAATGATGTAAAAGATGCGGTTGATAAAGCTAAAAGTGAATTGCCTAATGATTTATTAGATGATCCCGTAGTTGAGGATATTGAAATGTCAGAATTCCCGATTATTAATATCAATCTTTCGGGTGATTATAGTTTGATTGAATTAAAGAAATATGCCGAATATTTAGAAGACGAAATTGAAAACATTTATGAAGTTTCTCGTGTAGATATCAAAGGGATTAACGACCGAGAAATAAGGATCAATGTTGATATGCATAAAATGGCTGTCAATGGTCTTAATTTTGATGATATTGAGGGGGCTATTGCTGCCGAAAACTTATCCATTTCTAGTGGAGAAGTTAAGTTGGGAGGTACCCGACGATCCATCCGTTCAATTGGTGAATTCACCAATATGGGAGAGATTGAAAAAATCATTGTTAAAAGTGAAGATCAAAAAATTATTTATCTAAGAGATATCGCAGAAGTAGTTGACACTTTTGAAGAACCCAATAGTTTTGCACGCCTAAATCATCAAGCGGTGGTTTCACTTCAGGTAGTGAAAAAAAGTGGCGAAAATATTTTATCAACCACAGATCAGGTATTTGAAATCTTAGACAAAGCAAAATCAAGTCATTCGTTGCCTGAAAATCTAAAAATTTCTATTACGAATGATACTTCCGATATGGTTCGGATGCAGTTGAGTAATCTGGAGAATAGCATCATCCTTGGGATGTTGTTTGTTATTATCGTCCTATTCTTCTTTTTAGGAACACGTAACGCCCTTTTTGTTGGCTTTGCTATACCGATGTCCATGTTCATCTCTTTTGTTATACTATCGGTTTTGGGATTCCGTATCAATATGATAGTATTATTTGCATTGATTCTGGCTTTAGGAATGCTCGTTGATAATGCCATTGTGGTCGTGGAAAATATTGTGCGTTTCAACAATAAAGGTCATACATTGTTTAGTGCAGCTAAGAATGCAGTTGGAGAAATTGCTATGCCAATTATTTCATCTACACTAACAACATTGGCTGTATTCTTCCCTCTTCTTTTTTGGGATTCGATCATTGGTGAGTTTATGAAATTCTTACCTATTACCTTAATCGTTGTATTGTCATCTTCTTTATTTGTGGCCTTGATTATCATTCCTGTTTTTGCCTCTACTTTTAATCCTATTCAAAAATTAAAAGCAAGTAATAAAAAAAGAATAAATATTATCATTCTCATCCTAACTCCTATTGTTGCCTTATTCTATATTGCAGGAATTAATGTATTAGGAAATTTAATTGCCATTGGTATTTTAATCACCTTGTTCAATGTTTACTTTTTTAAATCAAAAGGACAATGGTTTCAAGATGTTGGCTTACCTCGTTTAGAAAATTATTATCTGAAGGTTTTAAATTTTGCTTTAAGAAAACGGAATCCATATTACTTTATGGGTGGTACCTTTTTCTTATTAATTTTTACAATAATGGCTCTAGGTATTAAACAACCAAAAACATTATTCTTTCCTGATGGAGAACCAAAATACATTAACATATTAGCAGAATTACCTATTGGTACAGATATTACGGCTACCAATGATTTTATGATACAACTAGAGAATCATGTATTTAAAATTATAAAACCCTATGGTGAACTTGTAGAGTCCGTTCTTTCAAATGTAGGAAGTGGATCGAATAGCGAGGATGATGTTATGGCTATCGGAGACACTCCTAATAAAGGTAGAATTACAGTTACATTCGTTGATTATGAATACCGCGATGGGATCAGCACTTCGGATGTGATGAAAAACATAAGTAAACAATTAATGGGGATTTATCCAGGTGTTTTAATATCTGTCGAAAAAAACAGTATGGGACCACCTACCGGAAAACCTATTAATATTGAGGTTAGTGGAAAAGAATTTGAAAATTTGTTAGCCTTAACAGACAGCATGCAAACTTTTATCGAGGAGTCTAGTATTGAAGGAATCGAAGGCTTTAAAATTGATCTGGATGTAGGGAAACCTGAAATGATTGTTCATATCAATCGCGATAAAGCAAGACGATTTGGTTTGTCAACAGCTCAAATAGCAATGACTCTCCGAACAGCTTTATTTGGAAAAGAAATATCAGATTATAAAGAAGGAGAAGATGAATTCCCTATTCAATTACGAATGATGGATAAATATCGCTATGACATTCCTTCTTTATTAAATCAAAAAGTTACGTTCCAAAATAAGAAAGGAAAATTAAGGCAAATTCCAATTTCAGCTGTAGTTTCAGTTGATTATAGTACAACTTATGGAGCTGTAAAACGTAAAAATATGGATAGAGTTGTTACCCTCTTTTCAAACGTAATTGAAGGTTACAATGCCAATGAAATTAATCTTCAAATAAAAGAACGATTGAAATCATTTGAGATGCCTGTTGGTTACGAATATTCTTTTACCGGAGAACAAGAAGATCAGCAAGAATCTACAGCCTTTTTGGCTAAAGCTTTGCTGATTGCAATTTCTTTAATTTTCATCATTTTGGTTTCACAATTTAACTCTGTTGTTAGACCACTCATTATTTTAGCAAGTGTTTTATTTAGTACCATTGGTGTATTTGGCGGTATTGTAACTTTTGATATGGATATCATCATTATTATGACGGGCATTGGAATTGTATCGTTGGCTGGAGTTGTAGTAAATAATGCCATCGTATTGGTAGATTATATTGATTTACTAAAACGTAGAAAACGTGTTGAGCTAGGGATAGATGAAAAAACAATGCTAAATCCAGAACAATCTGTTGAATGTATTGTAAATGGTGGCAAAACCAGATTGCGTCCAGTATTGCTCACAGCCATTACAACTATTCTCGGTCTCATTCCTATGGCAATTGGATTAAATATAAACTTCAATACATTGCTAAGCAACTTTGATCCTCAATTCTCCATTGGTGGAGATATGGTCACTTTCTGGGGACCGCTTTCATGGACAGTAATATTTGGCTTAACTTTTGCCACTTTCTTAACCTTGATTATTGTTCCAACAATGTATCAAATAGCTTATCTGGCAAAAGCCAAATTAAAGGGAGTTATTTAAAATAAAAAAGCCTTCTGAATTCAGAAGGCTTTTTTTATAAAGGTTTCATTTTTCTAGGTGATAACTTTGTTCGAATTCCTTCTTTCAAACAAAAAGGGCAATGAGTTTCATTTTCTGTAAATTCCAATCCACATTTCTCACAAAAAAAATGTGTAATACAATTTGTATCTGTATACTTTCTTCGTGTAATTTTTGAAATAAAATATCCCACAAAAAAGGTAAAAATAAAGAGTATTACTAAAATGGTAGAGAGTTTCACATCAAATTATTTTTAAATAGGGATCTATAATTAATTCAATTTGAGAACAAAAAGTAACCCCAAATCTTGAAAAAAGAAATGTAGGTTTTATAAAAATTTGATTTTACATATTGTTAATTTTGTCAATTGGCCTTCATTCATACATGATGGGCAATACTCCTCATCAATTATAGTTTCTAGGCCACACTTTCTACAAAAAAAATGAGTGATTATCAATTCATTTTCTGAATATTTTTTTGATCTTTTTAAAATAAGATATCCTAGAATTGGTGTGAAAAACAAGCAAGCAAATAGTTTATATAAAAAAAGAAAGTTGAAGTTGTAAATAATTGCACAGAAAATGCTCACCAAAGAATAAATAAACAATAACAAGCTTAGTTCCATAAATCGAAATTTTAAGAATTATTAAAGCATCGAATAAAAAGAGTTTTTATTGTATTATGAGATTGGGGTATCATCCTCTATAAATCCTCATACATCTTGAATTTATTCTTTAAAATTTGGATGAGTTACCCTCTCTATTAAAAGAACTTAAAAAAGAGGGCTTTTAGCCCTCTTTTTTAATAACAGAGTTTGATTAGTTTGAATAGTTTACTTAGTTAAACCCTCCATAAATCGTTCTACATTTTTAGGAGTACTCATTATTTTCATAAAAGTTCCCATGGTCAATTCTGGCCATAGTAAAGCAAAACGATATTTACCATGCAACATCGTGGCAGTGTTTCCTTGTAAAATCAGATCGTAAGGCATGGCAGCAATATGTTCTTCACCAATAGTTGGAAGAAAATCTGCCTCGCCTTTGTCAACATCATAAAGAGCAACACCAAAAACAGCCA
>JAOZUV010000122.1 GCA_029938505.1 Bacteroidales bacterium
TATTCTGCTATAGGCTGATCGTTGCCGCTCTGAAAGTTTAATGATCCTGAAAAGGAGAAGTAAAAATAGTGAAATAACAAAAGTACTTCCAAGAAAGCCCCATTCTTCACCCACAGTGCAAAAAATAAAATCGGTGCTTTGTTCGGGTACAAAATTAAATTTTGTTTGGGTGCCATTTAAAAAACCTTTTCCAGCCAATCCACCACTACCGATTGCTATTTTCGACTGATTAACATTATAACCAGCTCCTCTGGGATCGGTTTCTTTACCAATTAATACATTTATTCTCTTTTTTTGATGAGGTTCTAATACATTTTCAAATGCATAATCAACACTAAAAATAAAACCTGCCCCAATAATAAAAACAAATAGTAATGAAAAAATATTTCGTTTGGATGAGCCAAGAATAAATAAAATTATAGCCGTTAATGCTAGAAGACTTCCGGCAACTATAAACTTATTTATAAGTAAAGTGAGGATGAATAAAATAACGGCTCCAAGACCAAATACTAAAACTTTACCTGATAATCCTTCGCGAAATAAAACCAGTAAAAATGCAATGTAAACCAATGCCGAACCGGTATCGTGTTGCAGAAGTATTAATAATGCTGGTAAAAAAATGATTACAGCTGCTTTAAAAAGCTGTTTTAATCCTAAATGTGAGACCTTTATTGATGATAAGTATTTTGCAAGTGCAAGTGCTGCAGCAAATTTTGCAAATTCGGCTGGCTGTATCGCGAAACCACCAAATTGAAACCAAGATTGTGAACCTGCAATAGTTGTTCCTACTGCTAATACAGCCAGTAGCGATAAAATACTAACAGCATAAAATACATAGGAAAAGGTAGAGTAAAATTTACTGTCAATAATTAGGATAATAAGTGCTAATAATACGGATGCTATAATCCAGATAAATTGTTTTCCATAGCGCTGATTCATATCCAAAATATTTTGGTGTGATTCATCAAATTCAGCAGCATAAATATTAATCCACCCGAATGTAATCATCACCAGATAAAGAAAAACTGTGAACCAGTCAATATTTTTAAATATGGATTTTCGTTCTCTCAATGTAAACGTATTATTAATTTTTTAATATTCTACCTTCATAATAGGGCGATTCAAAATCGTCTTGTAAATATTTATTAATCATCAAAGTTGCAATGGGTGCTGCCCAAAGTGAACCGAAGCCTTTATTTTCGACCAAAACAGCGATCGCAATTTTTGGGTCATCTACAGGAGCAAAAGCAATGAAAACAGAATGTGAATCTCCAAAAGGGTTTTGAGAAGATCCTGTCTTCCCACATATCTTTATACTTTTTGATTTATAATGTCTAGCAGAACCATGCTCACCCTCATAAACAAGTTCCATTCCTTTTATAACTTCTTCGATATAGTTAACAGGAAATCCTGTTTCGATTCGATTAATATATTTTAGGTTTTTAGTTTTTTCTTTTCCTGTGGCAGTCACAATGTGAGGAGGGAAGTAATAACCTCTATTTGCGAATATTGCAGCCACATTTGCTAATTGTAATGGAGTCATTTCAATCTCTCCTTGGCCAACTGAAAGAGAGCGTGTTGTAGTAGCCCTCCAACCTCTTTTTCCATAATACTTATCGAAATAAGTATAATCTGGTAGATTTCCGTTTCTTTGTCTCATTAAATCAGAGGGTAAACGTTTTCCAATTCCAAATTTCATAACCTCCGAACGCCAATGTCCGTATGCGTCCTGAATAGTTTCAAATTTTTCTTGTTCAAGAATTGATTTATATACTTTCCAAAAATAGGGGTTACAAGATTGTTCAATGGCATGTTCCATATCTAGGGGAGAAGCGTGGTCATGACTACATACAATAGGGTATGAAACCGTTCCTTGGCAAGAATGTTTTGTATAAGGATGCAAAACTCCTTCATTCAATCCAATTACAGCATCGATAGGCTTAAATGTTGATCCAGGAGGATATTGAGCCATAATTGCACGATTAAAAAGAGGCTCTAAACTATCACTACTTAACTTTGAAAATTTTTTATTACGAATTCGGCCAATTAATAAATTTGGGTCGTAAGTGGGACTAGAGACAAGACTTAAAATTTCACCTGATTTAGGTTCGATGGCAACGATACTTCCTTTTTTCCCTTGCATTAATAATTCGCCATAGGCTTGCAATTTCGAACTTATTGAAATGTGTAGGTCATTTCCAGAAACAGCAACAGTATCATATTTTCCATCCTGAAAACTTCCTTTTTCACGATTAAAAACATCTACCATTTTTACTTCTAAGCCCTTTTCACCTCTTAATTCTTTTTCGTAAGAATATTCAATCCCACTTTTCCCAATATAGTCTCCAATGGTGTAATAGGTGTCCTTTTTTAAATTGTTTTGATTAACCTCTCCAACATAACCTAAAAGATGCGCAGCTATTGTTTGGGGATATTTTCGTAAAGTACGTGCCTGAACAAAGAAGCCCGGAAATTTATAAAGTTGCTCCTCCAGATAACCATAGTCTTCCTTAGATATTTGTTTCAAAAAAACACTTGGTTTGTGATAAGAATATTTTTTTGCCTTTTCTAAACTTTCATTAAAATTCTCCCGACTAATTTTTAATAGCTTGCACAAAAGGCTAGTATCAATTATTCCAACTTGACGTGGTGTAACTAATAAATCATAGGAGGCTTCGTTGTAGATTAATAGTATTCCATCTCTATCGTATACCAAGCCACGGGCTGGATATTGAGTGATATATCGGAGTACATTATTTTGCGCCGAAAGTTTATAATCGTTATCGATGACTTGTAAAAAAAATAATCGAACTAAGTAAACAATCCCAATGACAATAAATATTGCCTGAATAATGTATTTTCTTGAGCTGAATTTTGCTTGTTTCGAATGCACTAAAATCTTCGTTTTTAAGAATTAAGATAATGAATCAGGTAATTTTTATACTCACCCTATTTTGTAATGTATAAAAATACAAATTTATAATACGATACAATTAATTAAATTTGTGTAATTATGAGGAAACTTGAAAGTCTTTCGGAGCAAATTTTTCAAATTAATGATAAAAAATCATTTCATAAAATTGCCTTGGAAGTTTTTCAAATTCAATCTAAACATAATTTGGTTTATAAAGAGTACTTAAAAGTTTTAAATATTAATGTTGAGAAAATTAAATTAATTGAAGATATCCCATTCTTACCGATAGCATTTTTTAAAAACCGAAAGGTTATTTTAGAGGGTATGGATTCAGAGATTGTTTTTAGTAGTAGTGGAACAACCGGGATGATCCCAAGTCAGCATTTTGTAGCCGAAACAAAAATTTATGGAGAGAGTTTTTTAAAGGGATTTCAGCACTTTTTTGGATCGATTAGGAATTACTGTATTTTAGCTCTGCTTCCTTCTTATATGGAACGTAAAGGCTCGAGTTTGATATATATGACTGAACAACTGATTCGGTTATCATATAATAGAAATAGTGGTTTTTTCTTAAATAATTTAGGTGAATTGGTAGAGGTTTTACATTCGCCTGAATTGAAAAATAAGAAAGTTATTTTGTTAGGGGTTACTTACGCTTTGCTTGATTTGGCTGAAAATTATTATATAGATAAGCCCGATTTAATTGTTATGGAAACAGGAGGGATGAAAGGAAAGCGTAAAGAAATGGTAAGAGAAGAATTGCATCGATTTTTGAGTGAGAAATTTGGTGTAAAACAAATTTATTCGGAGTATGGAATGACTGAATTACTCTCACAGGCCTATTCTTTTGGACAAGGGATTTTTCAAACTCCACCCTGGATGAAAATACTTATTCGTGATGCGAATGATCCTTTTAGTTTATTAGCCGATGAGCAAAGTGGTGGGATAAATATTATTGATTTAGCCAATATACATAGCTGCTCTTTTATTATGACTCAAGATTTAGGAAAAAAATATAAAGATGATTCTTTTGAAGTGTTGGGGCGTTTTGATTCAAGTGATGTGAGGGGCTGCAATTTACTAGTTCAATAATTAGTTTTTATTTAGTTCTTGAATGTTTTTTTAAAGCAAAATTTAAAATTTTCTGATGATCAAATGCTAAAGTGGGTAGATCATCAATATCAAACCATTCTGCTTTTAAAGCATCATCGCCAGCCATAGCTTTTTCTTTACTTCTAATGATTCCCCAAAATACAATAGAAACTGTATGTCCTCTTGGGTCACGACCCGGATCACCAAAAGTTTGGAGTTGTTTTAAACTCACATTTTTTAAACCTGTTTCTTCAACTAATTCACGATAAGCAGCTTTGTCCAATGGCTCATTTTCATCCACAAATCCTCCAGGGAAAGCCCATGAATTTTTAAAAGGTTCATTTTTGCGCTCTATAAGTAAAACTTGTGCGGGATTATTTAGTCTGAAAACAATCATGTCTACAGTTACTGCTGGTCGCGGATATTGATAGCTAAAATTCATCAACTAAAAATACGATTAAAAAGAAAAAAGTCCTCACTAATGGAGGACTTTTTTACACCAAATATTTAACTAACATAAATTTTTCAATCATAAAACCCGTATATATTTATTTCATGATTTACTTAACAATCATTTATACAAACCACAAAAATTTAATTTCTTCGATAATATTTAAATTTTAGGACAATTGACTTGTATGCTTTTTTTGTTCAATGCTGAAAATATATTATCATAATCTGTGCCAAATTTTTAAATCGCAGTAAATCATGTAATTATAAATTGTGTTTTGCAATAAAAGTGTTCGTTTTTTTTAGGAGATGTACAAGATTGGACAGTCTTATTTTTGTCCTTCAACAATGATTACAATTTCACCTTTTATGGTTTTGCTAGAAAAATATTGAATGATTTCAGGGAAAGTTCCTCTTATTGTTTCTTCATGAATTTTGGTCAATTCTCGACAAACACATGCTTTTCTTTCTTCGCCAAAAAGTTCTTTAAATTGCCCCAGAGTTTTTAAAAGACGATGTGGAGATTCATAAAAAATCATAGTATATTTTTGGTCAACCAAAGAATTTAATTTTGTATTTCGTCCTTTTTTAGCAGGTAAAAATCCTTCAAAAATAAAATGATCGGCAGGTAAACCAGAGTTAACCAAAGCAGGTACAAAGGCCGTTGCTCCAGGAAGACATTCTACTTCTATGTCATTGGCAATGCATTCACGAACTAATAAATAGCCAGGATCAGATATGGCGGGAGTTCCTGCATCTGTAACTAGCGCTATTGTTTCCCCAGCTAAAATTCGATCAACAAAATTAGAGGCTGCTTTATGTTCATTGAATTGATGATAAGAGCTTAGTTTATTCTTAATCTCAAAATGTTTTAAAAGAATGCCTGTTTTGCGTGTATCTTCAGCAAGGATAGTGTTTGCCTCTTTCAAAATACGAATGGCTCGAAGTGTAATATCTTCAAGATTTCCGATAGGAGTTGGGACTAAAAATAATTTTGACATTAATAATTTTTATACAAACTTATAAAAATAATTTACGTTAGTTCTTTTTTCTTTGTGAATAAACTCTTTCATCTTTTTGATAAAACCTTAATATTTGAAATCTTTCTAGCGTCAAATTTTATTATCTTAGCATATCAATTTTAAAAAATGTTTCTAGAAAAAACCTCACATTCGTCTAAACGTCATGGTTATATTGAAGTAATCTGTGGATCAATGTTTTCGGGTAAAACAGAAGAGTTAATTCGTCGTTTAAATCGTGCAAAAATTGCTAAGCAAAAAGTTGAGATTTTTAAACCTGAAGTAGATACACGCTATGCTGAGGATGGTGTTGTATCTCATGATGAAAACGCGGTTCACTGTACACCAGTGCAAACAGCTTCTCAAATTTTACTTTATGATATTGATGCTGATGTTGTGGGTATTGATGAGGCTCAATTTTTTGATATGGAATTGGTCTCGGTTTGCAATGAATTAGCCAATCGTGGCTTTCGTGTTATTGTTGCAGGTTTAGATATGGATTTTAAAGGTGTTCCTTTTGGTCCAATGCCAGGCATCATGGCCAGTGCTGAGTATGTTACAAAAGTTCATGCTATTTGTATGAAGTGTGGTAATTTGGCTCAATTCTCACATCGATTTATTAAAGATGATAGTTTGGTTGTTTTAGGTGAAACAGAAAGTTATGAACCTTTATGCCGAGCTTGTTATAATGAGGCTCAATAAAATCTTAGGTCTCAATTCCTTCTATTATTCTCCATTATTTAGTAATATTGCAGGCTAATAATATGTTTACTATGAAAAGATTACTTATTGCATTCGTTTTGCTTACAGTTATTGTATTACATTCTTGTAATACAACTCCCAAATCTAATGAGGGAACCACGATTGAGATTTCAACAAACTATGGAGATATTGTGTTGAAATTATATGATGAAACCCCATTGCATCGAGATAATTTTATAAAATTAATTAATGAAGATTGGTTTGATAATTCT
>JAOZUV010000123.1 GCA_029938505.1 Bacteroidales bacterium
CCTTGGCATATTTGCTAAAATCTTTGCTCTTATTGTTAGTTGGATTAATAATTCTTTTAACGCTACCATATTTCAAATCGGAGATTTATCGTTTTGCTGAAACTCAAAAATTTGAAGGTAGTAAATGGTTTAATCCTTATGAGAATATGGATAGCTCAGCTTGGCATAAGGCTAATTTCCAAATTCAATCGTATGCGTGGAAAGGCTTAACCGATGGCGAGCAAAATACTAACGAAGCCATTGACTCCATTTATTCTTATTTGGGTTACGATATTATTGCTACTTCCGATTATATGAAGGTTAATGAATTTGGCAAAGAAAAATCGTCCTATTTAAGAGTTTATGAACATGGATATAATATTTTGAAAAGACATCAAATTGCTATTGGAGCTGAGAAAGTGAATTGGATGGATTTTATGTTTTTTCAGTCTATTCATCATAAACAAAAAATTATCAATACCCTACGTCCATACAATGAATTAATTTTTTTGGCTCACCCTGATTTAAGTGGGAGTTTGGATGTTGAAGACTTTCGGAAGTTGACTTATTATGATGGTATTGAAGCCCAAAGTATTTTCGGCGATGCAAACGATTGTTGGGACATGGCCTTATCAACTGGGCATTATGTGACCGTTCAATGCAATGATGATTCGCACAATGTTTTTAGTCGAAATTTGACGGGAAACTATTGCACTTTTATTAATACCAAAGAATTTAATGCAGATGGAATTTTGGCTTCCATGAAAAAAGGAAATGCTTTTGGAGTTCGATTGTTTCGTGAACGTGATGAGACTTTTGCAGTTAAAAAAATTCGTCATGAGCAATTAGCTAAATTGCTAAAAGTTGAAATTGTAAATGATAGTTTAATTGTTGAGTTAGATAAAGAGGCAAAAGAAATTCGCTTTATCGGGCAAGGTGGAGAAATTAAAAAAGAAATCTTGAATCAATCATTGGTTTCTTACAAAATGCATAATGAAGATACCTATATCCGTACCGAATTTGAATTTTCCGATAGTACACTTTATTATTTAAATCCCATTGCTCGTACAAATGATTCAAAGCCTTTGCCTCTTGAAATTACAAGCGTGAATTGGATAAAAACATGGCTGTTTCGCTTGTTTATTTTAGTGTTGGAGGGATTCCTTATATTTGTTTTTCTGTATATTTTTAAGAAAGTATTTAGATTTAAAAAAGCATAATGCATTTTACTAAAATTGAAAAATATTTATTTCTGCTGATTTTAATTTCAGCGATTGTTCGTGGCTTTATTGCTGGTTTTATTGAGTTTGGGAATGATGAGGTATATTATTGGACCTATGCCCTTTATCCAGATTGGAGCCATTTCGATCATCCTCCTATGCTGGGTTGGGTCATTCAGTTTTTTACCCTCAATTTATTTTTTGATTCGGAATTTTTCATCCGTTTAGCTTCTGTTGTTTTCGGATCAATAAATACCGTATTGATTTTTTTAATTGCAAAGAAAATATATAATGAAAGAGCTGGATTCATCGCTTCTCTTTTATATACTTCTTCCATTTATTGTTTTGTAATTGCTGGTATTTTTATTTTACCTGATACTCCTCAAAGTTTGTTTTGGATGTTAAGTATTTATTTATTGACCAATGTTGTATCGGCGGAGAATGAGTTTTCGAAACAGAAAAACTTTTTATTATTGGCCGCCATTGCTCTTGGTTTGGGAATGCTTTCAAAATATACCACTGTTTTTATATGGTTTGGGCTTGGTTTGTATGTTCTAATCTATGATCGAAAATGGTTTAGGACGTGGCAACTTTATGTGTCTGTTTTAATTTCGTTTATATTAATACTTCCCATACTTGTGTGGAATATCCAAAACGATTTTATTAGCTTTACTTTTCATAGTGAGCGGGTTGATGTGAGTGGTTCGGCTTTGCATTTGGATTATTTTTTCAGGGAACTTTTTGGTCAAACTGTTTATAATAATCCCGTATTATTTGTGCTGACTATTATTGCTTTGGTAGCTTTTTTTAAGAAGAAAATAAATATACAAAGTGAGTATGCACGATTGTTATTATTGTCAGCTTTCCCATTGATTATTTTATTTCTCGGCTTCTCCTTATTTCGGGCTACTTTACCCCATTGGACGAGCCCGGCTTATATGACTCTTTTAATTTTTTCAGCCATTTATTTAGCAGAAAAATTTCCAAAAAAACTGTTTGCATGGCCCATTAAAGCAGCTCTCGTTTTACTCTTAACAATTTTATTGTTAGGTGTTTTACAGATAAACTATGGTCTTTTTAAGTTGGATGATTCTAAGCAAGAAGTTCGTAAAGGGAAAAAAGATTTTAGTCTGGATATGTACGGATGGAAGCAGATAGAAGCTCAAATCAATACTCAATTGATTAACGATAAAAAGGGTGCTATTATTGACGATGAGTTTGTTTTGCTTTCGCATAAATGGTTCCCGGCTGCTCATTTAGATTATTATGTGGCTCGTCCTTTAGGGATGAAATTAATGACCATTGGAAGCTTGGATCAGATACATAAATATGCCTGGATAAATGATGAAAGAGGAGGTTTTACATTAGGAATGGATGCCTATTTTATCACCACATCACATTATTATAAAAACCCTGATTATCTGACTGGATATTTTTCAGAAATAAAAATGCATTCGAAATTTCCTATTTATCGTTCGGGTAAAATTGTGGAATATGTTACTGTTTATCTTCTCAAGGATTTGAAACTAATACCTGTAGGCCAGATATAGTAGTTCAGGGGTGACACCCCTAGGTTTTAATTTGCTACCACTATTTTTTTAACCCCTGTTTTTCCAGAATCCATATCTTTTAATTTAAGGAGATATAGTCCTGGGCTAAGTCCAGAAAGAGAAATATTTCTTGCCTCTCCTTTGTTCATGTAGGAAGGTTCAGTATCTCTTATCATTTGTCCGTTCAAATTATAGATATCTGAATCTAAGTTTATCCTTACATCATCCATATAAGCAATTCTTAAATTTCCTCTAGCAGGATTATTAAGTATAACAATACCTTCTAAACTTGAAGTGGGTTCTTCTATTCCAACAGCAGATCGAACATAAATCATTTGAATTGTATCTTTTGACCTTTCACAAGCGGACGTTGAAGTTTCTCCCCACAAAGTCCTCTCAATATCCTTTTCACCATAAGCTTCCCTCACAGTCTCATCTGTATAATGAAGTATAACTTCACCAGCTGGATGACTAAAAACAGGGGCACCAGTCAAGTCAGGAAGAGGATTTTCATCATTAGGATTTCCAGTATACTCAACATCCGCAGGAGAAGAAACATATGTGGGCAAAACTACATTATTGAAATCAGTTTCCCTAATTAATTCTTCAGTTGAATTTCCAACGATATTTGTAGCTTCTTCATATTCTTTCACCCTCCCAACCAATCCATCACAACTTCTATTGGTTGTGTCTTTCCTTGTAGTTATTGTAAATGGGGCAATGTCCGACCAAGTTTCAGATCCTTGATCATAAGTTGGCGCTCCAGTATATGCTACATTGTGAATAACTTCTTTATCCATATTAAATTCCCCTGCTTCTGCAGAATGTTTAGAGGTGATGGGGAAATTATAATGGCCAAGTTTATTTGGATCTGGGTCTTGATCATTAGTAATTACTGTCGTAATTTTTGTATTATTTGGATAAAGGATTCCCGTAACTTCAGAATTTTCTATGTCTTGAAAAGCTTCAACTAATATATTTGGGGCATATTCAAACGTTTTTGAAGGAGAGAAAGTTAGCTTCATTCCTGGAACCCCATTATTATCAAAAGGGTCCCATGTCTTTGAAATATATTGTTCAATATTCCCTCCTGAATAAGTAGAGGTAGCAACGCCATTATTAAAATCATATTCATGCATTTTTACTGTTACATGTGTTACTCCAAAAAAAGAAGGGTTGAAGTAGGTATCAACATATCTTGTAGCATATTCATTGGGGTCTATTCTTTCAAAAACTTCATCTCCATCATAAGTTTTCCCTATGGAAAAATCTATTTTTGTATAATCGCTAAACTCCATGACATCTCCATTTTTCCCTCCTGTAAAAACATCTGTTATGCTGTGTGCCCCCCCATTTATCAGTTTAACACTCAAAAGATCTATTGGGATACCATGGGTCCAATCACGAGAAATATCGTATTGTTTTTCAGTACCATTGTCTTGTGCAAAACGACTATTTGCTTTATCATATATTCCCCTACTTATTAATTCGGCCTCTAAAGAAAAATCTGTACATTCCCAACCCCTCCCATAAGTTGTGTGGAGTTTTTCAAGATTAACTATTTTTTCAATGTATTCTTTTGCCTTAGAAGGGTTTAATTCCCAAATATTCGGAGCAGTTATTTCCCACCTTATTTTTTTACCCATTATTTCTTGGTCTTTCCAATCTCCAAAAGTTCCATCCCCATTCATATCTTGCCAATAGTTATAATTTGTAACAGTAGTAGAAACACCATCAGAGATCATCTTGTCCAAATCTGCTTGAGTAGTAATATAATCTCCCCCATTAGGATCAACACCATCTCCGTACCTTTTCATTTTCATTGGCCCTTCAGGATGATTCCAAACAACACGAGGGTTCAAATTGTAAAAAGGGTTGTTAAGGTCGGTAGGTAATTCAGTTGTTTTAAGTTCAGAACTTTTTTGCACACCAGCATAATTTATTGGATTTTTAACCATAACTAAATTCCCCTGTTCATCTACAAATGATCTTGGATTCTTATTTACATAATTATTTACAATTTCTTTCCAAGAAGTAATTTTTTGATTTTCTCCATTATTTGAAAGAGAATTTTGTTTAGAGAAATTTGTTTTGGCATAATTATTTGATTCAACAAATATTTCTTTTGGAGCGGAAGAATTATTCATCGATAAGGAAGAATTTCCTTCTGAAGCCATAGCGATCCCTGGTGCAAGGGAAGTTCCAAGAAGTGTGAATGCTAAAGTTGCAGGCACCACTGGAAAAAATTTCTCTGAATTAACATATTTAACGACGTTAATGGCTTTATTTTGCACATTAGCCAACATTTTTCTAGTTTTAGAGCCAATGCCATAAAGGACATTCTCTAAATTTGATTTTTTCTTCTTCATATTAGTTACTTTACCAAAGGGACAACACTTTATAAAAGTTATCATTCCCTGTCCAATTTACAAAGAAATTTCAAATTAGGGGTGACACCCTGCAGGGTGTCACCCCTAATGCCTCATTCAATAATTACTTTTTCCAGCATATCTTCATTACACATGCCCTCATGAAAAACGATAAATTCTTTTCTTCCATTAAAGCAATTTAAAACCTCTTTTCGTTGAAGTATGGTTTTGGAATTTGATAAAATAGACTGGTAAGAAGAAAATGGATATTTTTTGAAATTTTTTATTAACTCATGTTTTGTAGGATTATAGTGGATATAAAAAATTAACTGGCTGAAGTATTTATTGCTATCAATTTGAAGGCGACGAAAAGGTTTTAGAAATAAATTTCCATTTCGGTTTTCACGCGAATTAATTCTGTAAGTATATTCCTGAACAAATTGTTTAAATTGTTTTGAAAATAGGATTTCATCTTCTCCAACTCTAATCAGAAAGTGATAATGATTAGGTAAAAGAGCATAGGCAAAAATATCACATACATTTTTTAAATGGTATTTGAATTTCTTTAGAAAAGAATAATAGTCATCCTCACAATAGAAGATATTTTCGTAGTTATTTCCCCTGTTAAAAATATGATAATAGGTATCAGATAAAATAGGTGTAATTTTATTTTTTGAAGGCATAATATATTATTTTATCATCTTCAGGGGTGTCACCCTCAGGGTGACACCCCTGAAGGGGGCTTTTATATTCTTTATGCCAAAATCTTTAATTTGTCTCAAAAAAAAAGAAGGTGTCACCCTGCAGGGTGACACCTTCTTTTTTTCTAGGCCATTTTAAAGAAGTCATTTCCTTTATCATCCACCAAAATAAAAGCGGGGAAATCTTTTACTTCAATACGATAGATCGCTTCCATCCCTAATTCAGGATATTCAAGTAATTCAACTTTTGTAATATTGTCTTGCGCTAAGATTGCGGCTGGTCCACCAATACTTCCTAAATAAAATCCACCATGCTTTTTACAAGCATCGGTTACTTGTTGGCTGCGATTTCCTTTAGCAATCATAACCATGCTTCCGCCTTGGCTTTGGAAAAGATCTACATAAGAATCCATGCGGCCAGCAGTTGTTGGTCCAAACGAACCTGAAGGCATTCCTTCAGGAGTTTTGGCTGGGCCAGCATAATAAATAGGATGATCTTTTATGTATTGAGGCAGCACTTCTCCGTTTTCAATGCGTTCTTTCAATTTAGCATGAGCAATATCACGCCCAACGATAATTGT
>JAOZUV010000124.1 GCA_029938505.1 Bacteroidales bacterium
TTAAATTTAAATTTGTGATAATATTGATTATAGTTCTATTTATTTTTTGTATTGATAATGCATTCTGACTAGAGAAGATTGAAAGAAAGATTATTAAGGCTATACGAACGTCTGATATAGCGTTTTTAGATACAACTATTGATAAAAGGAAGCGTGATATTGATTGTGAGTTTAGTAATGGAAAATCTGGATTATTTTATGCTATTAAATATAATAAGCTTGATATTTGTTGGTTATTTCTAAAAAAAGGAGCAAATCCAAACTTAATTGTGGGTAAATATTCAACCTTAGTTTGGGCAATAAAATACGACCGAAGGAGAATGGTTAGATTATTAATTGAATTTGGAGCAAATGTAAATTATTGTGACAAAAAATGTAATAGTCCTTTAATTTATGCAACAAAATTCAATAAGGGCAAGCTTTGTCAGATATTGATTGATAGAGGTGCAGATCCATTAAAAGTGAATAATAAAAATCACATAGCTAGTGATTATGTCAGCTTTTATGATACTCAAAGAATTAAGCAATACTTGCTATTGATGGAAGAAAATTTTAAAAAGCAGGAGGATCTGGCTTCTATGCAGGATGGACCTTATATATTTTGGGAAAAGGAGAACGAAATAGTTTTCAATTATTTCGAACGAGATCAACATAAAAATCAAAGTCGTTTAATTGAAAAAACAGTAGCTGTTGGAAAAACAGATATGATTGCAAGTGGCATTAGTAGAGACAAAACACGTTACCACATAAAACGCAAATACACTACAGAACCATATAAAACAATCACAAAGGGAGATATTTTTGCAATAGGAGATACTCATGGACGATTCAAAGCTCTCTTGAATCTTTTGCAAAATAATAAGATCATTGACTCTGATAAAAATTGGATATATGGGAATGGACAACTCGTTTTATTAGGAGATTTATTTGATCGTGGAGATCAGGTAACTGATGTACTATGGTTTTTGCACGAACTAAAATTTAAGGCTAAAATTGCTGGTGGAAATGTTCATGTGATTCTTGGAAATCATGAGATAATGGCCTTAACGGGCAATATTCGTTATTTGAATGATAAATATAATCACTTTACAAAATATACCCTCACCAATTATTTTGAACTGTTTGGAAATAATACAGCTCTGGGAAAATGGTTACGATCACAAAATGCCATTATCCAGATTAATGATAATTTGTTTTTACATGCAGGGATTTCGCCTCAATTTGATATCCTAGATTACTCTTTTGATACTATCAATTATGAACTTCAAACCCATTTAAAATCTTCTTTAACAACAGAAGAAGAAACTATGGCAGACACCATTTTAAGTGCATATGGTCCACTTTGGTTCAGAGGTTATATGCGTTCTAGAAATAGAGTACCAACAGTTCCTCAAGAATTTGTTGATAATTATTTAAAGAAAAAAGGTTTAAGCAGAATGATTATTGGGCACAATGAACAATACGAGATTAAGCCATCCTATAACAATAAAGTTATTTCTATTGATGTTAAAATTAATGAAGATGGAACCTCTGCTCAAGCATTACTAATAAGAGGCAATAAGATTTATATTTGTTTCTCAGACGGAACAAAAAAACAGATAGAATAAATTTTTATTTACTACGAGCGTAAATTATAGCTCCATCAATAATTTCATTAAGATTCTTAGGAAACCAATGTCCAATTGCAGGTGTTTCAATAAACTGATATTGCATACCGCAATTTAAAAACATTTCTGCCATTTTACGCTGATCCAAAAATCTAGGATCTTTTGAATTTGTAATAATGCTTGAACGATTTTTTTTTGATTTAAGATTTTCTACATAGTCCTTTGAAAATTCAGCTGGCATGGGTGGACTTAACGAAATAAAACCACTAAAAGGAATAGTGCTTTTTGAAATAATATCCATTGCCGCAACTCCCCCTGATGAAAAACCTCCAATCAATATTTCTGAAGGATCAATCTTATAATTTTTATTTATATCTGTATATGCTTTTTCAATTTCAGAAGTCGCTACATCAGCATCTTCCCATGAATACCCGGTCATAGAAACGATGATAGATGATTGCATATAAA
Organism: Bacteroidales bacterium; assembly: GCA_029938505.1. The sequence continues at coordinate 2,076 of JAOZUV010000124.1, forward strand.
CGACGATAAATTCTTTTTCCATACGATCTGACACCCATAAATTCTTAAACGAAGCAACATTGCCTCCACCCCCATGTAATGCAAAAAACAGAGGGTAAGCTTTGTTCTCATCATATCCATCGGGTGTTACAATCAAAACTTCCGATTTAGCACTTTTTTGAGCTTCACTTCGCTTTAATATATTATTCTTTAAAAATTGATGAAAATCATCAAACTCTTTGTAAGCATCCCAAATTTTTCGATCAAACGCCCATTTATTATACCAAACACCATTATCAAGACCATAATTTAATTTCTCAATTCCCTTCTTATAATTTTGAACTTTAGCATAACACGTTGCTAAATTATATGTCATTGGAAGTAGTCTCTCAGGAAAAACACTTAAATGATTTTCAAGAACAACAATGGCTTCATCAAATGTTTGTTGTTTAAAACATTTACCAACCTCTTTATTCATCTCAGCATAAGTGCTAAATTTTTTTTCAGAATTCTGAACAAATAAAAAAGATGTATTCGCAAAACAAAATAATGATATCAGTAGAATTGTAATTTTTTTCATGCGATAATAATATTTAGGATAAATTTATGAATATGTAATTGTTGTCTGCAATATTAAACGATCTGCCAATAATTTTTTTATATATCGTTCAAAAATACATATTTTTTAAAATACTTATGCAAATAAAATCGATATAAAATTTAAAATACCAAAGTGGGGAAATTGAGATTCAAAAATGAAACAATCTTATCAATATTTAGATAGAAGCTATCATGCTTTTTATTTTATTATCAACTTTTTCATTACGAAGAGCAAGAGAAAATAATAATAAAATAATAAACGCAATAAAGGCACCCGCAATTACATCAATAATGTAATGATGATTTGAATATACTGCCGAGAACCAAATACCGAGCATAAAAATACCAAAAAACCAATTCATCCATTTAAGCCTCATTTTTAGTCCGTAGTATAAAACAATGACAGGATAAGATGAATGCAGTGATGGCATAGCAGCCAATACATTGGCATTTTTATTATAAATATTTTCAAAAATTGGTATTCTCATAATTTCATCAAAACGGGCAAGTCCAGCTCTATTACCCAGTACGCCTATATGTAAATCAAAGCCATACAATTCAACATACCATGGAGGTGCAGCCGGATAAATATAATAAAAAGCAAAACCAACTAAGTTTATAAGTAAAAACATCAATGAAAACTCCATGAATAATCGCATATTTTTCATATAGAGATAAGCAGCAAAAGCCAAAGGAATAGGAACCCAATTTATGTAAAACAATCCTGTAAGAACATCTAAAAAGCGGGTATGATAAATAGCAAAGTATTCATTAGGTGTCAGTAAAACATTGTTTTGAAATATCCCAAACAATAGTTTTTCAATATCGTAAGGTTCTCTTATATGCACGTTCGATACTTCATAATTTGGTATGATCCGCATCGAATCATACACTATCCAATAGATGATAAATACCGAGAAAGCTTTTATAAATCGACGTGATTTTTCATGGGCATAAAATGCACCAAGCCAAAGAACAACAAGAAAATAATGTTCGTTTCGAACACCCCCAATAATAGTTGTCCAAATAATGTAAATTAATACAAGTAAGATATTGGTAATTATATTCTTCTTTGTAAATCGTTGAAAGCCCATTCTAATCTTCAATTATTTGGTAATTATTTTTTCGTAAGTTTTTTCACCAGTAGCAATATCAACTCCAAAAAGCTCGATAAACTTTACTTTTGGCCAAACACCGGAATTATCAGCCTCGATATACATATGCTCCAAATATGACATTTTATTATTAATTAAGGTATGTATGTTTGCTTCAAAAGGCTTTGTTTGGAAAAGTTTAAAATCCCGCTTTTTATTAGCCACCAATTTCACCTGATAAAAATCCTCATCAAATTTAGGTTTGGAACATCTAACTCCATAGGCATACCATTTTTCAATTTTGCGTAATTCCATTTTACGACCATCCTCTTCGTATCTAATCCAATAAACCTCGATTGGATTATTTTCGATTAACTGCCCCTTCTCATCAAAATTAGCATCGTAAGCAATCGTATTCGTATTATGGTTACGTTGTATGTAAAATAAGCGCTCTTTCGTTTTGGGAGGTGTAGGATAGTCTGACTTGTCAGTTTCGTTAAACGACATTAAACCAAAAACTATTACGAATAAAATAAGTATCCTTTTCATGCTTATAATAATCCTTCTTTTTTGTACCAGGCTATTGATTCTTCAACACCTTTTTTTAAATCGTATTCTGGTTTATAATTAAAATCCTTCACAAGATCTACACTTTCACATAACCAATTCAGACTACTGATTTCCTTGAACTTTTCAGTATTCAAAGTAGGAACTTTACCTAAAAATATACACGAAATTTTTTCACTAATTAAGGCAAGAATTTTAACTATTGGCTTTGGGAATACCATACTAAGTGTCTTCTTATTTAAAACTTGCTTAACAATATCATTGAACTCTTTGGTTGTATACCTTTTTAAATCGGTAACAAAATAAGATTTATTCGTTATTGGTGATTCTAATGAATCAAAAATCAAGTGTGTTAAATCTTTGACGTATATGAAAGTGATATGCTGTTGTGATGTTCCGATATAGGTTTCCAAACCCTGCTTGACCATTTTATAACTTAAATAGTAATCCTTCTCACGAGGACCATAAACACCTGTTGGTCGGAAAATCAAATAAGGAAAATCATCGAGTGACTTAATGTATTTCTCTGCTTTCAATTTACTTTCCCCATATAATGAGATGGGCTGGGGAGTATCTGAATTTTTAATGGGCTCCAATGTTTTTTCATTGCCAGGGCCATAGGCTGCTAAACTACTGATATAAATAAATTTTTCTGGAAGAGTATATGTTTCCCTTAAAGCTTCAATAAGGTTTTTGGTAAATTGATAATTAACTTTATCAAAGCCATCCTTTTTACAGGTTTTGGTAGTTCCTGCATTATGAATCACATAATCAAATCTACCGTATTTTTTTAGGGTCTCTTTTAGGAATTTTTTATTAGAAAGAGCTGATTCAAAAAATTTGATTTTTGGATCAGAAAGATACGTTCTATTACTTGAACTTCTTACACCGGCGAAAACTTCATACTTGCGTTTTAAGGCTTCTTCAACAAGAAAGCCTCCAACAAATCCACTGGCTCCGGTGATCAAAATTTTCTTCATTAAATCTTAGATAAGTTTAATGAAACATCTACGTTTTAAATGCATTCTATTTTCGTAACTATCAAACAGCAATTGTGCCGATAAGTTATCTTCTAATTGAACACCTGTAATGGCAAGTTTTACACCATTGTCAATATACGCTTGCATGGTTTCAGAATAGATAATAGCAGTAATACCCTTATTTTGATAATCAGGTCGTACAGCTTGTAAAAACATATCACCAGTATCATTCCATTTTAATGCTTTTAAAATATGAATAAACCCAAATGGTAATAATTTCCCTTTTGCTTTTATCAATGCTTTTGTTAATGACATCATAGTAATACCAAAACCGATGACATTATCATTTTTATCAGCAATAAAACTCAAATATTTTGGATTAACTGCTGAGAAATAATGCTTAGTATAAAACTCAATTTGCTTTTCAGATAAAGGAACGAAGCCATACAAATCTTTAAAAGATTCGTTTAAAGTGATGAACATTTTTTTGGCCCAAGGAAGTACTTCTTTTGCATTTTTAAATTTTAAAGAACGGACTTCATATTTCGTTTTGATAATTCGTGAAAATTTTTTCAAACGTTCAGGCACTTCATCAGGCACTTTAATTTCATATTGAACCCAATCCGTATCCTTATGATAACCAAATTTTTCCATATGGTTTTTATAGTATGGATAATTATAGATTACAGCCTGAGTTCCCATTTCTTCAAAACCCTCTATCAGCATACCTTCCATATCCAAATCAGTAAAACCTAGAGGTCCATGAACAGCTGTCAAATTTTTAGATTTTGCCCACTCTTCAATTTTACTCAATAATAAAGCAGAGACTTCATAATCATCAATGAAATCAATCCAACCAAAACGGGCATAATTTTTTTTCCAAAGTTCGTTGTATTTCCAATTTATAAGACCCGCAATACGACCTACAATTTCCTTGCCTCTATAGGCTAAAAAATAGATAGCATCACAGGTATCAAAAGCAGGATTTTTCTCACGGCTTAAAATCGCCTCCTCAAACATATGAAGTGGAGGGACTCGATATGGATTCTTCTTATATAGTTTATCAGGAAATTTTATAAACTCCTTTAACTCAG
>JAOZUV010000125.1 GCA_029938505.1 Bacteroidales bacterium
TAATCATTCATTACCTGATAATTTTTAGCCCATAAATTCCGGATTTGAATTGAGCTTGTTAAATTCTGCATTCCTTTGAAAAAATTATAATGAAAGGATATATCACCCAAATCATAACTATCCATCATACCACCCCAATGATCGGGTAAACGACTATCCACAAAGTTGTGAGAATACATCAAACCCCATCGTTTTCCGGCAACTCTCAAACCAATATTAAAACGATGCTCCGGAACATAAAGCATAGCCTTTTCTACTTCCTCGCCACCTACAATCTCAATAAATTTTGAATTGGTCCAGGTATATGCTCCTAAAAAATTAATTGTAGTTGAGCCAATTATAAATTCCGCATCCAAATCAAGATCCAAACCTAATGTCTTTCCTTTATCTTTATTATAAGGAGACCAAATAGTAAAAGTTTCGTTGGGCAACCAAACTATCCAATCTTTTATATTATTTAAAAAGAAGTTTTGCTTTAGATGCATTTTTATATCCAACACTTTAAATGTTTCGTCAAAACCAAAATCTAAACTCCAACCTTTTTCAGCTTTTAAATCAGGATTCCCCATCGTCCATGCGTCAGACCAATTAAGACTATTTAAAGAAGGATTACTATAGGTACGAGAAACATTCCCACAAAAATTGATAGCCTGATTCATTTTTACATTTAAACCACTCGAAAATACAATAGGACTATTATCACTATCTACCCACTCCTGACGGATAGAATTTACAATGGTCAATCTGTTATTTAATAAATTTTGAAACTTATGAGATACAAATAAAGACAATCTGTTTTGAGTAACATCTTCCGCATAATTTCCTGATTCAGCCTTTTCGTGAGTATAATTAATACCCCCAATAATTACTTGATTTTTATTAATAATATATTTAGTGGTAGCTTCATTTATCCACGATTTTGAAAGATTCTTTGTTCCTTCAGTCATATAAGAAGGATCAAAATAATAAATCTCATCTTGCAAATAAACACTTTTAAGAGTTGTTAAAAAACGATTACTTGTACGTTGCCAATTTAAAGCCATTCTCCAATTCTCATCATCTTGAGTGGCTACACTAGGGCTTAATGCAGAAATAGTAGTTTGAATATCCTTATCATAGGTTTGATACCAAAGCGTAGCTTTCAAAATTGATTTTCTTCCTGTTCTCAGTTGTGTTTCATTTACAAAAGCCTGCTGTTCGAGATTTGCATGTGTTTGTTTGGTTTTAATTCCGACTGCATTTTCATATTCAAAATCATTATCAGCTGCATTTGAATAAAACCTAAAAAAGTTAGCTAGTTTTTCGGTGCCAAATTTTACACCGCCATAATAAGAAGCTTGTCCGAAACTGCCAAATGAAGCTCCCAATTGTAATTTATCTGGGGTCTGAAATAAATCACCATTGCTTAAATGAAGAACTCCGGAAACAGCACCACTTCCATACAAGGTTCCGGAACCACCATATTGAACCGTTAAATCATCAAATAAGAAATTGGGTAATAGTGAAAAATTTACTCCTCCATCCATCGGATTTTGAATATTAACGCCATTCCAAATAACAGCTGTATGTGAAGCTGCTCCTCCACGAATTGAAGGGCTAGCAACACCACCCGGGCCATACGATTTAATGACAAGCTGACTTTTTGTTGCCAATAAATCGGCAAGCGATTGTGATGAAAATAGCATTTTGCTTAGACTATCCACTTTCTGAATACTTGAACCTACAGCAAAATCTTGCAATTGATTTGAACGAACCACTACTTCTTTCAATTGATGGGTTTGCTCGGTCATTGTTGTTTGCCCAAATGCGACTCCACTCAATAGAATCAAGCAAACTAGGCCAATTTTTTTTACATACATAGTAACAAATGTTTAATTAATAAATTGATTAAATCATTCGAAACCATCGGATTTTTAGTGAAGATTTGATCGGAAATAGATCTGATCTATCCTTCGCCTTTCTCCCGAAAGCTACGAAACACATCATTGGCAGGTCTTCTGGCTCGTCCATTTTTAAGCAGCCTTCCCATCCCGATGAACTGGGACAGTGGCGTGGATGCTCAAAATTTTGCTGGACTTACAGCTGCGGGGACAGCTCCTGACTTTCCTGATTACTCAGAATCACAGGATTCCCTTTTTAATCTTTTTGAACCAATAATTTTACAAATGTAGAGCTAAACTTTATTTAGCCAAACATTAGTTTTTAAATATTTTAAAGAACTTTAATCTGAATCCTTAATCTTGTTTTTTTATTTCAGCCATAACCTTACCCGACACCAGGAAAACAGTTGGTTTTTTTGAAATAGGATTTTTATCCGTAACAACTACAGTATTATAAACATCTTCGATATGTTGATAATTCAGCACTTCTTCGGGCGTTCCTTTCGTATGAGTTTTTCCATTTTTTAGCATGATAAGATAATCGCAATACTCACCGGCCAAATTCAAATCGTGAATATTCATCAAAACGGTAAGCTTTAATTTTTTGTTCAATTCTTGAATGAGATTTAATACTTGAACCTGATGTGCGATATCCAGATGAGCAGTTGGTTCATCCAATAATAGCAATTTAGGTTCTTGTGTAAGTGCGCGAGCAATAGCAGCTAATTGCTGTTCACCTCCACTCATTTCATTCATCATTTTATCTTTCAGATGCCATACGTTCGTCAACCGCATATATTTTTCAGCAAGTTTAATATCCCGATCTGTTTCAAAAAAAACAAATCTTCCCTGATAAGGCAATCGTCCCATCAACACATAATCCTCTAATTTTATATAAGCCGATTCAATGCTTTGAGAAACCACTGCAATATTCCGAGCTCGTTGATTAAATGATAAATCTTGAAGATTCATGCCATTTACTTTTATGCTTCCCGAACGTGTATTTAATTCAGAAGTAATGCCTCGAAATAAAGTTGTTTTACCCGAACCATTTGGACCAATGATTCCGGCGAAACATCCTTCAGATAAATTAAATTCAATCTTATGTAGACTAAATTTTGAAGAATACCCACAACTAAAATTTTGTATTTCAAGCATTTGCTTTGCCAATTTATTATTTTTAAGTTTGGTTAAATTTAAAAGATGCTCTGCTTAATATTAATACAAATACAAGTCCGCCAACGATTCCAGTAATTACACCAATAGGTAATTCATTGGGTAAAATAATCACTCTCGAAATTGAATCACAAAGAATTAGAAAGATACTGCCTCCCAAAAAAGAAGAAATCAAAAGTATCCGATTATCGGTGCCCACAATTAATCGCATTAAATGCGGAATCACCAAACCCACAAAACCAATTACGCCTGCCACAGCCACACTTACTCCTGCCAATAAACTGGCAACTATGAACATTAGTTTTATTGAGGTATTGGTATTGATACCCAAATGGCGAGCCTTTTCTTCGCCAAGTCTCAAGGCATTTAATGGTTTTACAAAAAGATAAGCCAATACTAAGCCGACAATCGAAACAATTAAGTTGATCCAAATTAAGCTTGGGTTGGGTTCATCCAAACTACCCATGATCCAGAAAACAATACCGTGTAAATTTTCACTAGTGGTAATTGCCATCAGTAACATCATAACAGAAGAAGCCACAAAACTAACCATCACACCTATCAGTAACATATTTTGAATACGGATACGACCTTGTTTTATACTTATAAAATAAACGACAACTATGGTAGCAAGTGCTCCGGCAAAACCCATTAGCGGAAGCATAAACGAGCCCATTGAAAAATGCAAACCTAAAACAATAGCAAAGGCCACACCCAATGCACCACCACCAGAAATACCCAGGGTGAAAGGTTCAACTAAAGGATTGCGATAAACGCCCTGCAATATCACTCCTGACAAGCTTAAAGCTCCACCTACAGCAATTCCTAAGATTACCCTTGGTAAACGAATATTTACCATAATAGTATGCTCAATACTCCCTTGCCTTTGTCGTAAAATTTCAGGAATATCAAAAAGGGAGAGCTTCAATTCGCCAATGGTTAACGATATGCCAATAGCCACCATTAAGCAACACAACAAAATTGCTGTCGTAACTCCCCACTTTAATGCTTTTGTATTTATCATTTATTCCTATTTGTATAAAAAATTAATGATTGCTTCCAATGTTTCTACAAAATGAACAGGTGTTGGACTACATGCCAAGTCAGAATCAATCACAAGAATTTTATTATTTTTTACAGCGCTCAAATGCGAATAGTTTTGCCAAATTTTAATTTCCTCTTTACCAACATTTCCCATAGTTGCTACGATAATTATTTCCGGATCACGAATTAAAACACTCTCACGACTGATAGCTCCATTACCCATATCATGGGCAATGTTTTGCCCACCTGCCATAGTAATAAAATCGTTCATAAATGTATTGGGAATTACACACCAAAGAGGATTTGTACCAATTTCAAAAAATATTCTTGGAGCTTTATCTTTATCCACCCGAGCAATTAATTGTTTAATTTTTTTCTCTTGCTTCAGGATTATCATTTTAGCCTTTTCTTCTACTCCACACATTTTGCCAATTTCAATAAATTGCGTATCGATCTCAGCATATGAAGCAGGCAAATTCAGATATTCTACCCTCACACCAGCCTTCTTTAATATTTCCAAGCTCTCGGGTTTTGATAAAGAAGTGGCTAAAACTAAATCGGGTTTTAATGTAATTACCTTTTCCAAATTTACATCCACAGCAGAAGCAACTACCTGATATTTTTCATGATTTGGAATTTTACAATAATTGGTGATTCCAATAATACGGTATTCTAATCCAAGTAAAACAAGTTCTTTCGTAAGAGAGGGAGCTAAAGAGATAATCCGCTGCGGAAATTGCGCAAAAATACTCATGCTCATCACAAAAAAAATGAGAAATAATAAAATAACCTTAAACTTCATTGATCTTTTCATCATCGATTTTTAAAATGCTCAACCCGGCAACATAAGAGGGGAAAATAAAAATATTTTATCTTCTCCCCGAGACTTTAATTTCTTTCGTTGGCAGGTCTTCTGGCTTATCCGTTTGAGCGGCCTTCCCATCCCAATGTATCGGAACAGTGGCTGTGGTTACTCAAACTTTTACGGACTTACAGCTGCGGGGACAGCTCCCGAATTTCCTGAATGATCAGAATCACGGGATTCCCTTTTAAGGTTTTCCTGTTAAGGAATAAACCACCAATGAAACAAAGGTAGGGAAAAATTTAATTTGAATATTATTTACTATATTTAACTTCCTTGAAAAAGAAAGTATAAATTAAAAATTCTTCGAATGAAAAAGGTAGCAGTATTAGGTGCAGGTTATGTGGTAAAACCAATGATTGATTATTTTATTGATCGTTGTAAATATGAAGTAATTATAGCTACACGAACTGTCTCAAAAGCAGATAAAATTATTGCCGGGAGACCTCTTGGAACATCTATAAGTTGGACAGCTGACCAAGTTGAAGCTTTGGAAAATATTATTAAGCAAGTTGATTTGGTAGTAGCAATGACCCCCCGATCGACTCACGCAGTTGTTGCCGAATTTTGTTTAAAACACAAAACTTCGATGATTACCACTGATTTTAAACATCCCGGAATTGCTTGCTATGATGATGAAGCAAAAAAACAAGACAGCCTGATTCTTACCGAACTTGGAGAAGATCCCGGTTTGGACAATATGGGACTGAAACAAATGATCGATGAGGTTCATTCAAGAAATGGGAAAATAACAAAAATTGATTCGTATGGGGCAGGATTGCCTTCATTCGAGCATAATCGTAATCCATTTGGCTATAAATTTTCCTGGGATCCAAATGGGCTAATGCGTTCGGCTGTATCACCTGCTACCTATCAGGCAAATGGTAAAACTATTGAAGCGACACATAAGTTTGAGCATCATAAATTAGTCGACATTCATGGAATTGGGACTTTTGAAACCTACCCCAGTAACGATAGTACCCGTTATTTAAAAGAATTTGCTTTGGATGAAAATATTGATATTTATAAAGGATTATTACGCTATCATGGTTATAGCAATATGATGATCAATCTTCTGAAAATTAAGCTGATTGAGAATACCAAAGAAAAGAATTTTAAAAATACCACTTATGCCCAATTTATTGCCGAACTTATTGGAGCATCCTCAACACAAGATGTTAAAATAAATTTTGCGAAAGCAATAGAGATGGGAGTAAATGATGTTTTTATTGAGAAATTAGATTGGCTTGGGATTTTTGATAATGTTCAGATTTCGATTGACAAAGGTACAAGCTCAAACCTACTAGTGAATTTAATGCTGAAAAAAATGGCTTACGAAT
>JAOZUV010000126.1:0-1887 GCA_029938505.1 Bacteroidales bacterium
TGGTACTGCCGAAACTGAAGCTGGAGAATTTTGGGATATTTATAAATTAGATGTGAATGTAATTCCAACTAATCGCCCAATTGTGCGTGATGATCGTGAAGACTTGGTGTATAAAACCAAGCGTGAGAAATTCAATGCTGTTATTGATGAAATCGATGCTTTAAAAAAACAAGGAAGACCTGTATTGGTAGGTACTACTTCGGTTGAAACATCGGAATTGTTGAGTCGAATGTTGACTCGCAAAAACATTAAACACAATGTTTTGAATGCGAAGCTCCATCAAAAGGAAGCTGATATTGTGGCTGAAGCCGGTTTGGCTGGTACGGTGACTATCGCAACGAATATGGCGGGTCGTGGTACAGATATTAAACTAAGTTCTGCCGTGATAAGTGCCGGAGGTTTAGCCATTATTGGTACGGAGCGTCACGATTCTCGTCGTGTCGACCGTCAGTTACGTGGTCGTGCCGGACGTCAGGGAGATCCGGGTAGCTCGCAGTTTTTTGTATCCCTTGAGGATGATTTGATGCGTATGTTTGGTTCTGGCCGAATTGCCAAAGTGATGGATCGTTTAGGTTTGCAAGAAGGGGAAGTTATTCAACATTCGATGATTACTAAATCCATTGAAAGAGCTCAGAAAAAAGTTGAGGAAAATAACTTTGGTATCCGTAAACGTTTGCTCGAATACGATGATGTTATGAATTCACAACGTGAAGTGATTTATAAAAAACGTCGATATGCATTGTTTGGAGAACGCATAAGTGTTGAAATTTCAAATATGATGTACGATGTGATTGAACACACTCTTTCAAATGCAATAGAAAATCGTGATTTTGAGGGTTTCAAACTGGAGCTATTAAAATCGTTAGCGATTGAATCTCCCTATGATGATAAAGAATTTCAATCTCTAAACATAGAAAAAGCAACCGATGAAATCTTTGAGCAGGTTTATGCTTCTTATCGTGCAAAATTATTGAGCATAAAAGAACGTACCTATCCAGTTATTAAGGATGTTTACGAAAAAGAAAGCCGATACGAGAATATTGCCATTCCAATTAATGATGGACGTAAAACCATGAACTTGGTTGTTAATCTAAAAAAAGGGTATGAAGATGGTGGTCAGGAAGTTATTTCTGCCATGGAGAAAAACATTGTTTTGGGTATGATTGATGATTCATGGAAAGATCATTTACGTGAAATGGATGATCTGCGCCAATCGGTTCAAAATGCAACTTACGAACAAAAAGATCCTTTATTGATTTATAAATTTGAGTCTTTTGGATTATTTAAATTGTTGATGGAAAAAGTGAATAAAGATATAGCTTCATTTCTTATTAAGGCTGATATTCCGATACAGGATGCAGGTAATGTAAACGAAGCTCGAGTTCGTCGGTCTGATCATAGTAATCTAAAAGAAGAACGAAAAGATCTTTTATCGGAAGCCCATAGTGATACACAACAAACACAATCAACCCAGCCTGTCAAGGTTGAAAAAAAAGTAGGTAGAAATGAGCCTTGTCCATGTGGTAGTGGAAAAAAATATAAGCATTGCCATGGTAAGAGTATGTAAATTAGTATCTTTAAAGAGATGAAAAAATCATTTTTCTTTTTTGTAATATTTGCTTTGGTGATTTTTTTTAGCATTACAGCTTGTTTTAAGGATAGACCTATTGAAACAGATGTCCCTTTATATTCAAGTATAAACGATGTAATAAATCCTCCGGATGAATTTATTTTGACGTTTTCTTTGAATACGTTTAATAATTATTTAGCAATACTGGAATTTGAAACCAATGCTGTTTGGGAAGTTGAAAGAATGAGTGCACCAGGTTTTATTACTGTTAGGATTGGAAGAAGTGTGGGTGAAAATAATCCTATTATAGAAATTGG
>JAOZUV010000126.1:1897-6301 GCA_029938505.1 Bacteroidales bacterium
AATATAATTTTATAGCAAATCGTACAGCTGGGGATTCTGATTATACGACTCTTTTATTGCATTTTACTAAACAAGATATTGATTACGATACATTCACATCCAAAATCTAATCGTTTTTTAATTGAGAAACAAAAAGTTATGAAATATAATAGAATTCTTCTTAAACTTAGTGGTGAAGCCTTAATGGGTTCAAAATCTCATGGTATTGACCCTAAACGTTTACTCCAATATGCCAAAGAAATAAAATCGGCTGTTGATCAAAAAGTAGAAGTTGCCATTGTTATCGGTGGAGGTAATATCTATCGAGGACTCAGTGGTGTTGCTGAAGGCATGGATCGTGTTCAAGGTGATTATATGGGGATGATGGCTACTGTAATTAACAGCATGGCTCTACAATCAGCACTCGAAAATCTTGGACTAAAAGCAAAATTATTTTCGGGTTTAACTATTGAACCAATTGCCGAACCTATGTCGCGTCGTAATGCAATAACTGCATTAAAAAATGGGGAAGTGGCAATTATTAGTGGAGGTACAGGCAATCCATTTTTTACAACAGATTCGGCTTCTGCTTTGCGTGCTGTTGAAATTAAGGCTGATGTTATTTTAAAAGGTACGCGTGTGGATGGAATTTATTCAGCCGATCCTGAGAAAAACTCAAAGGCTACAAAATTTGATAGCTTAAGCTTTGATGATGTTTACGAAAAAGGATTAAAAATTATGGATCTTACAGCCTTTACTTTATGTAAAGAAAATAATTTACCAATCTTAGTTTTTGATATGAATACGGAAGGGAATTTATTAAAGATATTGAAGGGTGAAAAACTTGGAACTCTTGTTAACTAAAAAATCGATCACAAAAGATAGATAATTAAAAAATGTTATTTTTGAATAAATAAAATACTATTTATAATGACTGATGAGATTAATTTTTGTTTAGAAGAAGCTGAAGAAAGTATGCAAAATGCACTAACGCATTTGGAAAAAGAATTTCAAAAAATTCGTGCCGGCAAAGCTAGCCCTCAAATGTTGGATGGTGTTGTAGTTGATTATTATGGCTCTCCAACTCCTATAGCTCAAACTGCGAATATTAATACTCCTGACCCACGGCAGATTATTGTTCAGCCTTGGGATAAAAGTATTTTGGGGTTAATTGAAAAAGCAATCCTTGCTGCAAATCTTGGATTTAATCCAACAAATGAAGGGGAAGTTTTACGGATTAATGTTCCTGCTATTACTGAGGAAAGACGTAAAAATTTGGTGAAACAAGCTAAAAATGAAACTGAAAAAGCAAAGATTAGTATTCGTAGTTCTCGTCGTTCCGCAAATGATTTTGCTAAATCTTTAGAGAAAGATGGACTTCCTGAAGACGATTCAAAACGTTTGCAGGATAAAATTCAGGATTTAACAAATGGCTTTATTGAGAAAGTGGATAAACTTTTGGATGTTAAAGAAAAAGATATAATGACTGTATAATAGAACTTTCTGTATTTATATAAAAAACCCATCTCGAAAATTCGAGATGGGTTTTATTTTATCTTTAAATTGTTATTAAATTTTTTCAGTTAGTTTTTGTACCAATCTGGATTGTGTTAAAAATTCTTTTGCAATAATTCGGAGAACGGTATAAGCTGGGATTGCTAAAATCATTCCTGTAATACCAGCCAAACTACCTGCCATTATAATAACGATGAAAATTTCAATAGGGCGAGCCTTCACACTATTTGAGTAAATCAAAGGCTGAAGTAAGAAATTGTCTATCAGATTTGCAATAGCAAAAGAACCTAAAATCCCTAGTGTAAAAATGCTAATTTTATCGTACATACCATGGCTTAAAGTTGTTGCCAGTCCAATAATTATCCCCATACTCGTTCCAATAAGTGGTCCCAGATAAGGAATGATATTCATTAGGCCTCCCAAGAAACCAATGATTAAGGCATTTTTAATCCCCAGTATTGTTAAGCCAATGGTTATCAATGTCATCATTGAAAAGAGCTCCAACATCAATCCTAAAAAATAACGGGTTAATAATGATTTTGTTTGGGAAATAATTCGTTTGACTTCCTCTGTATACTTTGCTGGACTGATAAGTATCAAAAAATTCTCAAACATATGTTCATCGTGTAAAAAGAAAAAGGTGATGAAAAGAATTGAGAACAGTGCCATGAAGATACTTCCAGTTGTACTTAATACAGTTGTAAATAAACTCGAAAAAGTAGCTAAATCAATCATTGATTCTAGTTGAGTTTCAACCAAACCCTCAATAGTTTGATCGACGCCCAGGATATTGTATTGCACTAAAAATGTTTTTATTGATTCAATTGGGTCTTTAAAATATTCCAATACTTCGGGAATATTAATGTTTGAAAGCATTTGGGCTTGCGAAACGATTAATGGAACAAAAAACCATATGAATCCTACAAATGCTGCGAGAATTGTTATTAAAGTTAAAAGTGCACTCAATGCATGTGGCATTTTAAATTTCCAGATTTTGATTTTATCAAATCGCCTAACTAAAGGATGACCCACCATTGATAAGACGGCAGAAATTATCAAATAAACGACAATATTGGAAAAATACCATACCATAAAAATGCTAAAAAGTAATCCAATTGCTGCAATAACAATCCGGTATTTATTATTCATTTTTGGGGCTGTTTTTTATTAGTATTAAAAGTAAAGTTATAATATTTTTATATAAGTTTGTAGAAATGTAGACAATTCTGGATATGGCTTCAAAGAATACTTTTATTGAAAATTTAAAAAATAGGTGGAATGTAAAAAGTGCATTTCAGGTAGTTGTAATTTTGCTTGTGTTTTCATGTACCGGTTTTTCGGTGCTATATGTTGAAGATCAAATTTATAAACTATTGAATATAACAGGAGATTATGGGTTTTGGATGAGAGCACTTTTGTTTATTGTTATCACCCTTCCTATTTATAATGTTCTATTGTTAATTTATGGATTTGTTTTTGGGCAGTTCAAATTCTTTTGGGCATTTGAAAAGAGGTTTTTTGGAAGGATATTTACTATTTTTAAAAAGTAGATTTCATTTCTCGCCAGTATAATATTTTAATTCTAATTTTTTGCCGTTAAAAACAGCATAGGTAAAATGGGCAATCCAGTCGCCAAGTATAATCAGTTCACTATTTTTATTTAATTGATGTTGCAGAGGGATGTGGCGATGTCCAAAAATAAAATAATTAATAGCTGGATTTCTCTCTAATTCTGATTTACTGAAAATATAAAGCATTTCTTTATCAAGAGGAATATTGTTTTCTTTTTCACCCATTTTTGCCATATTGGCAATTCTACTTCTTTTTGAAAAATATAAGCCTAATCGTGTTCCACAATCAGGATGTATCCATTTGAAAAGCCATTGGTTTAGCTTTAATTCAAAAACTTTTTTAAGAAATTTATACCCCCGATCGCCAGGGCCTAAGCCATCGCCATGGGCTAGAAAAAATGTCTTTCCTCTTGATGTAGTAATCACAGCTTTGCGATGCAATTGGATATTTAACTCTTTTTGAAAATAATCAAAAGCCCAAATATCATGATTTCCTCTGAATAAATGGATTTCAATTCCTGAATCAGTAAGCTCGGCTAATTTTCCTAAGAGTCTTGTATATCCTTTTGGTACAACCATTTTGTATTCAAACCAAAAATCAAAAATATCGCCCATCAAGAAAATAACAGAAGCATCCTTACGGATAGAATCGAGCCAACTAATAAGTTGTTTTTCTCGCTTTAAGCTGCTTTCATAATCGGGTACACCCAAATGAAAATCAGAGGCAAAATAGATATTCCCTTTTTCAGCTAAACTTATGGTTGTTGAAGATTTCAAATTTGAAATTTTATACAATATACTAAATCAAAAGTCAATGTTTTTTTAAATAATTCCAACTAACTCTTTAATCAATAAAATCATTTTTGGCTCGACTTGTCTAACAGCCTCAATCACTTCCTGATGCGAAATTTCAACAACTTGACCTTCTATCCCTAAATCTGAAATAACCGAAACGGCAAAACAAGTAATATCGGCATGACGTGCTATAATAACTTCAGGTACAGTTGACATGCCAACAGCATCGGCTCCCAAGTTGTGGATGTATTTGTACTCAGCGGGAGTTTCGAAGGTAGGGCCTGTAACGCCTGCATACACTCCTTTTTGATATTTTAGACCATGATGGCGCGCAATCTTTGTCGCTTCTTTTATAAGTCGCTTATCGTAAGCCTCACTCATGTCTGGGAATCGAGGGCCAAACTCAGCAATATTCTTTCCAATTAAAGGATTTGGGAGTAAGTTAATATGATCAGTGATGAACATAATGTCGCCAACTTCAAAATTGGGATTTACTCCTCCACTGGCATTCGAAACCAATAAGGTTTTTATACCTAAAAGTTTG
>JAOZUV010000127.1:0-1890 GCA_029938505.1 Bacteroidales bacterium
TACTTGGATATAAAGATGAACTTTTAAGTGTATACAACGATCAAGGTGAGGTAGAACTTAAAGGGATTAATGAGGATGTTAATGATTATGTGAATCAATTAACTCAATTACTAAAGGATAATAAAGAAAAACAGAAAAAATTATTTGATGAGATTGAAAGCCTTCTTGCTGGTGCAGTTAATGTTGCTCTTGCATCTTCATTTAAGGATCATAGAGAATCATTTATCTCAGGTAATATTTTATGGGGGGTTGGATTCTTTATTGCAATTTTATCAATGATGGGATTATCAATTTACGCTTTCTTTATTAGTAAAGTTGAATACCAAGATTTATGGAAAGTAACTTTAGGAAACCTCCCATTCTTAGGTGGTGCAATTTGGTTAGCTGTTTTCACAACTAAACAAAGAAGTCAAAATAAAAGGTTGCAACAAGAATATGCCTACAAAGAGGATGTCGCAAAAGTATATTATGGGCTTAAAAAAGAGATTGAAGAATTAGATAATTCTGAATTAAGCAAAAAATTAAATACCAATATACTTGAGATTGTTTTAGATGCAGTAGCTTACAACCCCAGTATAACTTTAGATAATAAATCTCATGATGACAAAGGTCCATTAATGGAAGGGTGTAAAGATGTAGCAAAAGTAGTAGCTGAATCTCAAAATCCAATGAATAATATAAAATAAAAAAAAGGCACCACTTTAGTAGTGCCTTTCCATATATAATAAAAAGTCTTTCAGACTTATCTAGCGTATTTAAATTCTTTTCCCAAGAAACGAGCTTGCTCGCCTAATCCTTCTTCGATACGTAGCAATTGATTGTATTTTGCAATACGATCAGAACGGCTGGCCGATCCTGTTTTAATTTGTCCGGTATTTAAAGCCACGGCTAGATCAGCAATAGTTGTATCCTCTGTCTCGCCTGAACGATGGCTAATTACAGCAGTATAGCTATTACGCATTGCCATATTCACAGCTTCGATAGTTTCGGTCAACGTACCAATCTGATTAACTTTAATCAAAATTGAATTGGCAATATCATTATCAATCCCTTTTTTCAAGCGTTCTGTATTGGTTACGAATAAATCATCACCTACCAAATGAATTTTATCACCCATTTTTTCGGTCATCAACTTCCAACCATCCCAATCATCTTCATCCATACCATCTTCGATAGAAATAATAGGGTATTTATCAGCCCAACCATTCCAAAAATCAACCATTTCTGCTGGACTTAATTTATCACCTGTTGACCATTTTAGGTGGTACTTATTTTCTTCTTTAATAAAATATTCAGAAGATGCCGGATCAAGAGCCAAATAAATATCTTCACCTGGACGATAACCTGCTTTTTCAATCGCTTGTAAAACCACTTTAATAGCTTCTTCGTTTGATTTTAGATTTGGAGCAAATCCACCTTCATCACCTACATTGGTCGAATAACCTGATTTTTTCAAAACAGCTTTCAGATTATGGAATACTTCTGTTCCCATACGAATGGCATCAGAAAAAGTTTCAGCACCCACTGGCATAATCATAAATTCTTGAAAATCGATGCTATTATCAGCATGCGAACCACCATTCAAAATATTCATCATCGGGATAGGTAATGTATTTGCATTTACACCACCGATATAGCGAAATAAATCTTGATTAGTTTCAGCAGCTGCTGCATGAGCACAAGCCAGCGAAACACCCAAAATTGCATTGGCACCTAAATTAGCTTTATTAGGGGTGCCATCAATTTCAATCATTCGACGATCAATTTCATTTTGATCTGAAACATAAAAGCCATTCAACTCCTCATTTAAGATTGCATTTACGTTTTGCACAGCCTTCAAAACACCTTTCCCCATAAAGAGTCCCGGATCACCATCGCGCAGCTCTACGG
>JAOZUV010000127.1:1900-6269 GCA_029938505.1 Bacteroidales bacterium
AAATACCATTACTGGTTATTACTTCAACTTCTACAGTTGGATTACCACGTGAATCCAAAATCTGTCTTGCATGTACATTTACTATCTGACTCATAATTTCTTATTTTTATAACTGTCAAAATTAGCTAATTATTTTATATAAAAAAAAGGATAAAGCATGATACCTTATCCTTTCCATTTAATAGAATATTTTGTTTATTCTTTGGTCTCTTCTTCAGCTTTCGGTTCTTCTGGAGCTTCTTCTTTTGTTTCAGCAACAGGATCTTCAGCTTTTACTTCTTCAACTACTTCTTCTTTAACTTCTGTTACTTCTTCAGTAGTTTCTTCAACAGCAACTTCAGCTTCAGCTACAACAGTCTCTTCAGTTTTCTTTGCACCACCTCTTCTACGACGGGTAGATTTAGTTTTAGTTTCAGTATCTTTCAACAGATTTTCGTTATAATCAACCATCTCAATGATACACATTTCTGCGTTGTCACCTAAACGATTTCCTGTTTTAAGGATACGAGTATAACCACCTGGACGATTGGCTACTTTTTGTGAGATTTCTCTGAACAATTCAGTAACCGCTTCTTTACTTTGTAAATAACTAAATACAACTCTACGTGAATGTGTTGAATCGTTTTTTGATTTTGTGATCAAAGGCTCAACATATACTCTGAGAGCTTTTGCTTTAGCAAGAGTCGTTTTGATTCTTTTATGTATGATTAAAGAAGACGCCATGTTAGCCAACATTGCTTTTCTGTGAGCACTCTTTCTGCTTAAGTGATTGAATTTCTTACCGTGTCTCATTTCGCTTATTCCTTATCTAATTTATACTTTGCTGTATTCATTCCAAACTCAAGGTTTTTGTTCTTAACCAATTCTTCAAGCTCAGTTAATGATTTTTTACCGAAGTTTCTGAATTTCAACAGATCATTTTTATTGAAGGTAACTAAATCGCCTAAAGTGTCAACATCAGCTGCTTTCAAGCAATTCAATGCACGAACAGAAAGATCCATATCAACCAATTTGGTTTTCAATAATTGTCTGATGTGAAGTGAATTTTCATCAAATTCTTCAGTCACCGCTTTTTCTTCCGAATCCAAAGTAATTTTCTCATCAGAGAATAACATAAAGTGGTGGATAAGAATTGTAGCAGCTTCTTTTAATGCATCTTTCGGACTAATAGACCCATCACTTGTAATTTCAAAGACGAGTTTTTCGAAATCCGTTTTTTGCTCAACTCTATAATTCTCAACCGCATATTTTACATTAATAATTGGTGTGTGAATTGAATCCAAAGCAATGGTATCAACAGGTGCACTAAGTTTTTTATTTTCTTCAGCAGGAACATATCCACGACCTTTTTCAATAGTAAGGGTCATTGATAGTTTTACTGAAGGATCCATATTACAGATCAATTGATCTGAGTTTAAAACTTGAAATACCGATAAGAATTTATTGATATCTCCAGCTTTAAATTCGTCTTGATCACCAATAACAACGTGTACCTCTTCACTGTTTTCGGTTTCAATCTGACGTTTAAAACGAATTTTCTTGAGGTTCAATATCATTTCTGATACATCTTGAACAACTCCTTTAATGGTTGAAAATTCCTGTACAACGCCCTCAACTTTAATTGAGGTGATTGCATAACCTTCTAATGAAGAAAGTAGAATTCTTCTTAAGGCATTACCAATGGTGATTCCGAAGCCAGGTTCTAAAGGACGGAATTCAAAGATACCTTTGAATTCATCAGCTTCAATCATGATAACCTTGTCAGGTTTTTGAAATGCTAATATTGCCATGTAGCTATTGTTTGTTGTAAATTAATTTTATTCAAAGACTATTATTTAGAGTATAACTCTACGATTAGTTGTTCCTTGATATTCTCAGGAATATCTTCTCTTGGAGGATAATTTAAAAATTTTCCAACTAACTTCTGTTCGTCCCATTCCAACCAAGCGTATTGGTTTGATCTGGATGCTAAAGAATCCGTAATAGCTTCCATTGATTTTGATTTTTCTCGTACACCAATCAAATCACCTTCTTTAACTTGGTAAGAAGGGATGTTTAAAATTTCACCATTCACAGTAATGTGACGATGGCCAACAAATTGGCGAGCAGCAGAACGCGTAGGAGCTATTCCTAAACGATATACTACATTATCTAAACGAGCTTCGATTAATTGTAAAAGAATTTCACCAGTGATACCTTTTTTACGGGTAGCTGATTTGAAAACATTACGGAATTGTTTTTCCATAATACCGTAAGTATATTTAGCTTTTTGTTTTTCTTGAAGCTGAATACCATACTCAGATTGTTTTCTTCTACGTTTTGAATTTCCATGTTGTCCCGGAGGATAGTTTTTCTTTTCAAACGCTTTATCTGGTCCGAAAATAGGATCTTTAAATTTTCGAGCTATTCTTGACTTAGGACCTGTATATCTTGCCATAATTTACTAATTTTCTATATCTGTATAATAATTTTACTCCTGCGAAATTAAACTCTTCTTCTTTTAGGAGGTCTACATCCGTTGTGTGGTAATGGAGTTACATCTTGAATCTCTGTAACTTCAATTCCTGAAGAATGAAGAGTACGCATAGCTGATTCACGACCTGCACCAGGACCTTTAACGTATACTTTCACTTTTCTTAAACCAAGATCATAAGCAACCTTAGCACAATCTTCTGCTGCCATTTGAGCTGCATAAGGAGTATTTTTCTTTGAACCTCTAAAACCCATCTTTCCGGATGATGCCCAAGAGATTACCTGACCTGAATTATTGGTCAAAGAAATAATGATGTTATTAAAAGATGCCTGAATAAAAGCTTTCCCAAGGGGCTCAACTTTTACAATTTTCTTTTTAGTGTTTCTGCTAGTTTTAGCCATATCTAATAAATATTACTATAATTTAAACTTAACGTTAAAAATTAACGATTAACCTTTAATTACTTTTTTCTTGTTAGCAACAGTTTTCTTTCTTCCCTTACGAGTACGTGCATTGTTTTTAGTACATTGTCCACGAAGAGGAAGACCAATACGATGACGGATACCACGATAAGATACAATATCACGTAATCGTTTGATGTTCATTTGTATCATTGAACGTAAACCACCTTCAACTTTATATTTATCGCTGATGATAGTACGAATTTTCCCTTGTTCTTCATCAGTCCAATCTTGTACTTTTTTACTCCAGTCGATACCAGCTTCAGTTAGTATTTGCTGTGAAAGGTTTCTTCCAATGCCAAATATGTATGTTAGCCCGATTTCGCCTCTTTTATTTTTAGGTAAATCAATACCCGCAATTCTAGCCATATATCTAAATATTGTTGTTGTTTACAAAAATTATACTTTATCCTTGACGTTGTTTGTACTTTGGATTTTTTTTATTGATAACATACAATCTTCCTTTTCTTCGAACAATCTTGCATTCAGGAGATCTTTTTTTAATGGATGCTTTAACTTTCATGTTTTCTTAATTAAAATAATTTATAATCCAATCTCTTAATTCGTCTGTTATTTATATCTAAAAGTAATGCGGCCTTTTGTTAAGTCGTAAGGCGACATTTCCAATTTTACTTTATCACCGGGCAAAATTTTAATGTAATGCATTCTCATTTTACCTGAAATATGAGCCGTAATAACATGCCCGTTTTCCAATTCTACGCGAAACATTGCGTTTCCTAATGATTCGATTACAGTTCCATCTTGTTCGATGGACATTTGTTTTGCCATTTGTACTTTTTATTTATTTAATACTTCTTCAATATATTCAAATGTTGACAGTATTTCGGCTTTTCCTTTTCGTATGGCCACATCATGCTCAAAGTGAGCACTTGGTTTGCGGTCGGCAGTACGAATTGTCCAGCCATCGTTTTCCTGTATAATATCTTTAGTTCCAAGGTTAATCATTGGCTCAATCGCCAACACCATTCCTTCTTTAAGTTTAACACCTGTACCTCTTTTCCCATAATTAGGAACTTCTGGTTTTTCATGTAAACTTCTTCCCAGTCCATGTCCTACTAAATCGCGAACCACACCGTATCCAAATTGCTCAGTATATGTTTGAATTTCGTATCCGATATCTCCAATCCTCTTCCCGCTCACTGCCATTTCAATTCCTTTATAAAGGGATTCTTTAGTGTGCTCAAGCAACAATAATATTTCTTTATCAACCTCACCAACAGCAAATGTATATGCTGAGTCACCATAAAAATCATTCATGATGGTACCACAATCAATCGAAACAATATCGCCGTCTTTTAACTCCTGCTTACTCGGAATTCCGTGTACAACTTGCTCGTTTACCGAAATACATAATGTATTTGGGAAACCGCCATACCCTTTAAAACCTGGAACTGCTCCATGATCGCGAATATAC
>JAOZUV010000128.1 GCA_029938505.1 Bacteroidales bacterium
TGAATTCTTCTTTTTTCATTTGTTATTACCAGTTTACAACAGCTTTATTAAAAATATCATCCACCAACGCTTCATTGATGACTTCAATCAAACCCGTTTGAACCGTGTTTAGATCTTCGGTACTTGAATAATCTGAATATCTTGAAAAGGAGATGTCGAAGTTTTTTGATTCATCAAAAATATTTACATATTTTACTTGAACGGTTATAGTTAGTCTGTTTAAAGCAGCTGTTTGATCGCCTTGGATTGCGATAGGTTCTGTTCTATAGCCAGTTATTTCACCTTCTAGTTGTAAATCTCCACCACTTCCGAGTAAATTCAATGTGGTTTGTGAGGAAAATCTATCACGAAGTGCATCAGTAAGGGTTTGACTTAAAGTTGGCTCTATTAAATCTGCTTTGTTTTCAAAGTACTGAATGGATACTGTTTTTGCTTCTGCAGGGATTGATGCTCCAGTAAAAGAATACATCCCACATCCATTTGCAAAAAGTATAATAATTCCAAAAAAAGCTAATACTTTAAGTTTTCTATACATTTATTTAATATTATATTCTTTAATTTTTCGATACAGGGTTCGTTCCGAAATGCCTAATTCTTCAGCGGCATTTTTACGTTTCCCATTGTGTTTTTCTAATGCTCTTCGGATGAGGTCAATTTCTTTTTTCTCTATCGATAAGGATTCTTCCAAAACTTCAGAATGTTGAATGGGTTCTTCCATAAAACCATCTTCAGGTCGTTGTTGTATTTCAATTTTATCCAAGTCGGTACCAGATTCGCTAACATCCTGATAAAGTTGTTTGATTAGACGAGCATTTGAGTCCTGCGTTTTTTCAGAATTCTCACTATTTTGAAGAATGTCAATCACTACTTTTTTCAATTCATTGACATCCTTTTTCATGTCAAAAAGGATCTTATAAAGGATGTCTCTTTCCGAAATATTTTTTTCTCCTTTTTGATCTCTGTACAGAACAGGCAAATCTCTTGAACCACTATGAGGGAGATATTTCTGCATAATGAATTCGTCAATATTTTTTTCTTTTTCAATGATGGATAATTGTTCTGTCATGTTTTTCAACTGACGGATATTTCCATTCCAACGGTAATTAGTTAACAATTTAATGGCTTCCTCATTTAACTGCAGATTGGGCATACGATATTTTTCGGCAAAATCAGCAGCAAATTTCCGGAATAGTAAATGAATATCTTCTTTGCGATCGCGTAAAGCAGGAATATTAATTGGAACTGTATTCAAGCGATAAAATAAATCTTGACGAAATTTACCCGATGAAATGGCCTCAGGAATATTTACATTGGTAGCAGCCACAACTCTAACATCGGTTTTAATCACCTTTGATGAACCAACTTTAAAAAACTCTCCTGTTTCCAAAACACGCAATAAACGCACTTGAGTTGATAGCGGAAGTTCAGCTACTTCATCCAAGAAAATAGTCCCACCATTCGACACTTCAAAATATCCTTTACGAGCTTCATGAGCACCGGTAAACGAGCCTTTTTCATGTCCAAAAAGTTCTGAATCGATTGTTCCTTCAGGAATAGCACCGCAGTTTACTGCAATATTAGGGCCGTGTTTACGTGCACTTAATTGATGAATAATTTTGGGGAATACTTCCTTCCCGGTACCACTCTCACCTGTAATTAATACGGTAATATCTGTAGGAGCTACTTGACTGGCAATGTCGATTGCCCGATTAAGTAAGGGTGAGTTCCCAATGATTCCGAAGCGTTGTTTTATAGATTGAACTTCCATTATATTGATAGCGATCTGCTAAAATTCGTATTCTTTATACTAATATAGTTAAAGATACAAAGTTAGCAAAAATTTATCGCTAACAATTGCATCCAAATTCAGCTTCAATAGCTTGTTTAATAAATTCTATAATTGCTGCTTTGAAACAATTATTTGCGGATGATGGCATTGAAATTTCGCTCGAAAGTTTGCATTATTTTGTTCATTACCTTATCCACTACTTTATCAGTAAGTGTTTGGTATTGATCTTGAAGGATAAAACTTAAAGCATAAGATTTTTTACCCGCCTCAATTTTATCACCTTCGTAAATATCAAATAAACTCACCGTTTTTAAAAGTTTACGCTCTGTATTATAAGCGGCTTTTTCTAATTCAGCAAAACTAACTTTTTGATCAAGCAACATGGCCAAATCACGTTTTACTTCGGGGTATTTTGGGATAGCAGTATATTGAATTTTTGATTTCCCCAACAACTTAACTATTTGATCCCAATTAAAATCAGCATAAAACACTTGTTGTTTTACATCAAATGTTTTCAATGTTCTTTTAGATAGTGAACCAAACTCAACTAAGGTATTTTTGTTTACAGAAATGCATTGCCCAAAACTAAAATCAGCAGATGTTTCACCGCTAGTTTGCAATTGTTTTTCATTTATTCCTAAACGTTTTAAAATATTTAAAACAAATAATTTCAGACTATAGAAATCAGATTTTTGTAATTCTTTATACCAATTTTCGCCCATTGTATTTCCAGTAACGAAAACCGATAAATGTTTGTTTTCATTGTATTTTGCCAATGGGTATTCAGGATTGGCTTTCGCTGGATTTTGATTATACACAAAACCAAATTCATACATTTTCAAATCTGTATTTTTTCGATTTTGATTGTAAGCGATGGATTCCAATCCTCCGAAAAGCAGGGATTGACGCATTACATCTAAATCCTGACTGATGGGATTCAGCATTTTTACATTATTCACTGACTCATAAACGGCACTAAGATCTGTATATTTTGAGTTGGTCAAGGAATTATTCATCATCTCCGAAAAGCCATTGGATGACAAATAATCAGAGACTAAATTCTGTACTTTCTCCTTATCAGGATCGGTAGTAAAAGAAATGGCTGATTTTAAGCTCGTACCAATCTCAATATTATTGTAACCATACACTCTAAGAATTTCCTCAATCACATCGGCTTCACGGGTTACATCCACTTTGTAGGTAGGAATCAGAAGCAATAATCCGTTTTCTTTTTCTTCTAAAATCTGAATTTCTAGGTTTACTAAAATGTTTTTTATTTGAGTGCGATCAATGACTTTTCCAATCAAACGATCCACATTTTTATAATCAATTTTAATTTCCCAAGGCTTGATTTCTGTAGGATAAACATCTACAATCTCGCTACTAATTTCACCGCCGGCTAACTCTTTAAAAAGCATGGCTGCTCTTTTCAATGCATAAACGGTAATGTTTGGATCGGCTCCTCTCTCGAAACGGAAAGACGCATCGGTTTGTAAAGTATGTAATTTAGCTGTTTTGCGAATAGTTGCTGCATCGAAATAAGCACTCTCCAAGAAAATATTTTTGGTGTCATCTTTCACTCCGGAATTAATTCCTCCAAATACACCAGCAATACACATACCCTCTTCTGCATTGCAAATCATTAAATCGTTTTCTGATAATT
Source organism: Bacteroidales bacterium (assembly GCA_029938505.1). The sequence goes on from JAOZUV010000128.1 coordinate 3,453, forward strand.
TGCGTTCCTCTTCATCCAAAGTTGTGAATGGGGTGTCTTTCGCCAATTTTTTTACTACCACTTTTTCGCCTTTAATCATATCGGCATTGAAAGCATGCAACGGCTGACCTGTTTCATGCAATACATAATTGGTAATATCCACAATATTGCTAATGGATTTTAAGCCTAACGAACGTAGATTATTTTTTAGCCATTCGGGTGATTCTTTGACATCAATTCCTGAGATGGTTAAACCTGAATAACGTGGACAAGCTTGTTTGTCTTCTATCACCACATCAATATGACGACTTGTATTATCCACTTTAAAACCATCTATGGATGGAAGTTTAAGGCTTAGATTTTTCTCTGGATGCAGATGATTGATAACGGCTACTAAATCGCGGGCAACCCCAATATGAGAAGTGGCATCGGCACGATTAGGGGTTAATCCGATTTCAAAAACATAATCATCTTCAACTTTGAAATATTCCTTGGCAGGGGAACCAATTTTTGCTTCGGGATCCAAAACCATGATTCCATCGTGATCGCTTCCTAAACCCAACTCATCTTCGGCACAAATCATTCCCTCAGAAAGTTCGCCTCTGATTTTTGATTTCTTAATTTTAAAAGAGTCATCACCCATATAAAGGGTAGCTCCAATAGTTGCTACGGCTACTTTTTGTCCAGCATCTACATTAGGTGCTCCACAAACGATATGTAGCAATTCTTCGGCTCCAATATCAACCGTTGTACAACTCAAACGATCGGCATCAGGATGTTGTATTTTGCTTTTTACTTCACCAATGACGATTCCTTCCAATCCACCTTTAATTGATTGCACTTTTTCCAAGCCTTCTACCTCTAGCCCACAATCAGTAAGCATTACCGAAACTACTTCAGGGGCAAAGTCGAGATCAATATAGTTTTTAAGCCAATTATAAGAAATTTTCATCCGTTTATTATTTTGCGTATTTCAGCTGCAAAAGTAGTGATTTTTCGTATTTCTTTAAAAATTAAACCCTTTTGATTCATACATAGAGATTCTGAATAAAGCCTTTCAGGCTTTTCCAGAATGACGATGGAGTTGTGTTTTGTCATCCAAAAACTTTCATCCCGTCATCCTGAGCTTTCTGTTCGTCATCCTGAGCTTGACTCAGGATCTATATTTTACTTTTTCGTATTTGTAAAAATTAACTTCACTTCAACTCTATATGATTATTACGTGAGGCCATTTTTTTTGCAAAATATTGCTGTGAGTATTCATCTCCACCTCTTTGCTTAACTAGACTTGCAATACTATTTCGCATAGCCTCTCTTGAATGAAAATATTTTTGCTTAGTTGTTTCAATAAAAGACTTATTCTTAATTTGAATTATTAAATCTGGATCAGCTACTTCTAAACCAATTAACTTAAATACATAATGTTTACGGCTATCGTAAATCTTTACAATAAAACCAGGGAGCCCATTGAATTTATAAGGCCCATCATTAAAGGGGATTTCAGCACTAAACCAGGCTGTCCATTTTCTACCTCCATAATCACAGTATGCTTTTTGTGAAAGGTATCCGTCGATGGTAGCTGTATCTTGAGTGAGTTCCCAATTAAAATCATCAAGTGTTTCTTCATATTTGATGGTGCCATTTATTGTTTGATCGGTAAATGTTATTTTTCCTTTGGGATAATTTTTATAAATATGATAAAGGGGTCTTGCTGTATAAGGACCATAATTGTCATGCCATGATTGGATTTCAGCACGTGTTTTAAATTTTGACAATGCCTGCATATCAAGATAATGAGATTTACTAACGAAATAATTGGTTTTTTTTCCTAAAAACAGCCACATCTCTTGATTTATAATATTATCTAAATTCAGTGAGTCCCATTTATAAGTTAATGAATAGGATGCAATAAATTGAGCCGAATCAATGGGTTTAAAATTTAATCCTGAAGAATTTTGTGAAAAAGCTGTAAAAGAGTAAAAAAATATAATAATGAGCAGTGTTAGCTTATTAAAATATTTAAGCTTGAAAAGATATTTCATAATTTAAGATTGATTAAAGGACTTACCCATTTTTTTAATGGGTAAGTCGTAAATTTAATAAAATTTGGTAAGCTAATAATTGATTATAGTTTACTAGAATTATTAACAATAGTAATCCATATAAAATGCGTAGTCACCAGTATCCCAACAGAAACATGTATGGCCACATATAATGTGGGTGCCGGGAAAACCACCATAATCAGTTTTAGATTCAGTTATAGCATTTGCATCTTTTGGTACTGCAAGTGCAAATAAGCCTAAAAGGGCAAACGTAAAAAATAATTTTTTCATCTTAATTAGGTTTTAGGTTAATACAATAATTATCACCGTAAGGCTAAATAGTGCCACTGACATGGGGTGTCAGTATGAAAAATTTAAAAAAATATTTACACCCCCATTTTTTAGTCCCTTCAATTGTTTCAATATCAATACCATTGGATTCAAATTTGAAAATAAGTTTACCTTCTTCTTCATAACAATAGCTTTTTCTTTGTGCACCTTAAGGTGCAACCCCTTATTATTAAAATCTAAATTTAACAGACAAAAATATCTGTGAGGGACGTAGCACATAGATGGATTCCCAAACGGAGAATGAATCGGCCTGATAAGCAACATAATTTTTGGTATTAAAGACATTATTCCATCGGATTTCAAAATCTATTTTTGGCTTTGAAATAGTATAACGGTATTGGAGGTCAACAAAAAAATTGTTGGTTTTGTTGAAATCGTAATATTCGGATGAAAAACTAAATGTTTGGTTTTTTCCAGGAAAAGCAAAAAAGGAAAATCG
>JAOZUV010000129.1 GCA_029938505.1 Bacteroidales bacterium
GATTAGCCGAACCTGTCAGCTCAGTAGTCTTTACTTGTCCGCCACCAGTTATGATATGTTTACCTTCATCAAATACAAGTTCTTTTTCACCTTTAAAAACTTCTTTTGTAGGATTAATAATTTTATTATTGGTCTGCTCATTTATTTTCCTTATCGATTCTTGATTGTAGGTAGCATCGTATTCAATAACTTTTGGCATTCCAGCAGAAGGATCTCTGCGCGATCGTTTTGTTTTTTCAACATTCGTTTTCCGCTCTTTCTCCATATCATCCCGTAATTCATCTCTCTTATTTTTCTTGGCAAGGCGTTCCTGATACTTTTCAAGTTTACGGGCTTCGCGATCGTAATTTGTTTCTTGTTTTCCCGCTTTGCGGAAAACATTTCCAACAGCTGATAAATTATAGGTAAGTCCAGCTGAGATGTAGGAATATAAGTCTTGATTAGATTTTCCTGAAACATAGGCATCTAAATCATCAGAATTGAGTCTGTGCATTGATGCTTCAATATTAAACCCTAATTTTTTTCCAACAGCAAAATGCATTCCCAATCCTACAGGGATACTTAATGACGGTGTCCAAGCTTTGATATTATTTGCGTCAAAACCACTTCGGCTTAATTCTGCATCTGTATTGAGGTCGCGACGAATACTGGCCCAATTAGCAAATCCTAATCCAATAGTACTGTATAGGTGAATACTACGGTTTTCATTATATCCAAAAAACAGATTGCTAAGGTTTATAACAGCATGTACATTCATTTCCATAAATTCAGAATCGAAATATTGATCAGCTGTACTTCCATCTCCCCATGTTAAGATTGTTCCGTGTAAATTTCCCATCAGGAATTGCCCACCTATTCCAAAAATTGGTGAGAATTGTTTTCTAAAAATGGCACCATAAGCCATCTTCCAGTCGTCCTGATAAGGTTTAAAATCTTGACTTACATCAGCAAATGATAAAGTAGCTCCAATATTTGCATTGATGGAGAAATTTCCAAAAAAACCAGTCGTTTGAGTATTGTCAAAATATTGTCCAAAAGCAGATTTTGAGGTGTTAAATGCAAAAAAAATGCTAATACAAATCAATATGATTATAAATCTTCTTTTCATAGTTAGGCCTTATTTACAAAATCGTTCAAGAAATTCGAGTGCGCCCCCAAAACCAAGATCAAAAGCTTTGTTCCAATCTTCGCAAGCACCCTCTAAATCATTAGTGTAAAAGCGGGATACTCCTCGGTTATAATAGTTTTTAATCCAGTTTGAATAGCCCATAACATTGCTAGGTTTGATGTCAATAGCTTTGTCAAAATCTTCTATAGCAGCACTATAATTTCCCATTTTTGTTTTGGCAATACCTCGGTAAGAATAAATAAGTGATAATGCTGTGTCGGAATTAAAACTTAGGGCTGAGTTAAAATCATCAATGGCTCCATCAAAATTACCTGCTTGATATTTTAAAATACCCCATTTAAAATGCGATTGAAAATCATCTGGTTTGTTTCCTGAGGTAGGAATATTATATACTTCCGAATCTCTTATGAATTTTTTGAATTGATAAAATTTAGCACTGTAATAAGAAACAGCAAATAATTTTTCAGCATTACGTGGATCTAGATACCAGGAAGATAAAGACCTCTTGGCATAAGAGCGAATCATTTTAAATTGAACAGACTCGTTACCATTTTTTTGAATTGGCTTGACTGCAAAGATAAGATTAGCCGCGTTTATATTTGTTTGGTTTTCTGTTGCTTGAATCTTTCCAACTACAATATCATTAATAAGTTTTGGATCGTAATTTTTAACTTTCCCTTGACAGTAAACTTTCATATTAACCGCATATGCTTTATTAAAGGGCACATCCCTGGGTAATACATCCGAAAGACTTTCTGCTTCAAAAACAAAATATTCCAATGATTCAAATGGTTTCCAACCTTCTTGTAAGATGGGAAATTCATAACCGCCATCCATATATTTAATCAATAAAACATTGTATTGAATATCATTGATTAATACTTTTCTTAATTCTAAAATATTGAAATTTTCCTTTCCTAACTTCTTTTGAGGAGAAGGTTTTTTATTGGTTTTATAATCAGAGTGAGGGATGCGGTTTTTGGAGCTTGCCCATTTACCATTGTCTTGTAATGACCACCCTTCAGCATTTTCTAGATATGACTGAATCTTGCTAATAATAGAAAAGCTAACTTCAGCATTACCTTCTGTTTGGGCAATGATATTAGTTAAGGGATAGAGGAATAGTAGTAAAAAGAATAGTCCTTTTTTCATTTGATGCGTTTTTGAGTTTCTGGAAATCTCACTCTAAACACAGATATAAATACCTATATTTAAAGTAAATTTATAAAAAATATGTGCTAAAGGAAATCTTAAATCGAATTTTATTACAAATTTTATTAACAAAGCACTGACTATAATCATTTTGCGATAAAAAATATATAATATTTCTTAAATGTGATCTGTTACAATTTTTAAGGCCTGTTCAATGCCTTGGATATTTGCTCCTCCTGCTGTAGCAAAATGAGGTTGACCGCCACCGCCACCTCGGATTTTTTTAGCTATTTCACGTATAATTGTTCCTGCGTTTAGTTTTCGTGTATTTACAAGATTTTCAGCTATCATCAAACTTAAATTGGCTTTGCCATTGTTTTCGCTGCCTAATAATAGAATCATATTTTCAACTTCACGGTTCAAGGCGAAAGCTAAGTCACGAATAGCTCCCATATCTAGATCAATTTTTGCGCGTATAAGCTTAGCTCCATTAACATCCTCAGCTGTCTGAATAAGTTGAGATTTTAAAATGCCAATTTTTTCTTTTTTGAAAACACTAATTTGTTTTTTCAATTCTTCGTTCTCAGTTACCAAATTTTGGATACTTCTTGATAAATCAACAGGTGTTTTGAGAAGCTCAGAAATTGAATTCAATTGATTGATTTTATCTTCATAAAAAGCTTCCGACTTTTCAGCAGTAACGGCTTCGATACGTCTTATCCCTGCTGCAATTGCACCTTCCGAAATAATTTTAAATAATCCAATTTGACCACTAGCTTCTACGTGAGTACCGCCACATAATTCTGTCGAAAAATCTTTATCAAATTGGATTACACGAACTTCATCGCCATATTTTTCACCAAACAGAGCCATAGCCCCCATGCCTTCAGCTTCAGCTATAGGAACATTTCTGAATTCACCAATGGCAATATTTTGTCTAATTTTTTGATTAACAATAGTCTCAATTTGTTTTATTTCTTTTTCGCTTAATTTTGAAAAGTGAGAAAAATCAAAACGCAATCTATCACCACTTACTAAAGAACCTTTTTGCTCAACATGAGTGCCTAAAACCTGACGTAATGCAGCATGCATAAGATGTGTGGCAGTATGATTGTTTTTAATGTTTTCTCTGTTTGAGATATTTACTTCTGCTTTAGCTTTTGTTATATTAGAAATTTTAAAATCTGAGGCAAAATGAATAACTAAGTTATTATCCTTTTTGGTATCAATAATTTTAATTTTCTGATCTCCAATTGTTAAAATCCCAATATCTCCGACCTGTCCACCTGATTCAGCATAAAATGGAGTTTTATTCAAAACGATTTCAAAATAGGTTTTTTTCTTGGAGCTAACTTTGCGGTATTTAACAATTTCTACATCAGCTGTGAGATTATCGTAACCTATAAATTCACTTTCAATAATTGAATCATTAAGTACAATCCAATCTCCTGTATCTTTTTGAGCTGCGTTTCTGGAGCGATCTTTTTGTTTTTTCAATTCAGCATTAAAAGCTTTCAAGTCAACTTTTAAGCCTTTTTCGTGAGCCATTAATTCTGTTAAATCAATGGGGAAGCCAAAGGTGTCAAATAATTCAAAGGCAAATGCACCTTCAATAATTTCTGATTTTGATTTTTTTAGATGTTGCTCAAATTTGGTAATCCCAGTAGATAGCGTACGCAGGAATGATTGCTCTTCTTCTGTAATAACTTTGCGGATAAGAACTTCTTGTTTCCTAATTTCAGGAAATACATCACCCATTTGTTCGGATAGGGTAGGGAGAAGCTCATTGATAAATGCTTCGTCGAAACCGAGGAATGTGTATCCATAACGAACAGCACGTCTTAATATACGTCGAATGACATAACCTGCACCTGTATTTGATGGAAGTTGTCCATCAGCGATGGCAAAAGCTACGGCACGTAAATGATCGGCAATTACACGAATTGCGATATCTGTTTTTTCGTCTGCACCATATTTTTTATTGGCAAGGCTAGCTATTTTTTGCAATAATGGTTGAAATACATCGGTGTCGTAATTCGATTGAACCCCTTGTAAAACCATGCATAGACGTTCGAAACCCATTCCTGTATCAATATGTTTCGATGGTAATGAAAGTAATTTTCCATTGGCTTTACGATTAAACTCGATGAAAACTAAATTCCAAATTTCAATCACTAGGGGGTGATCCATATTCACCAAATCTTTACCCGATATCTTTCTCTTTTCTTCTGCACTTCGAATGTCTACATGAATTTCGGAGCAAGGACCACAAGGACCACTTTCGCCCATTTCCCAAAAATTATCTTTCTTTGATCCGAAAATAATTCTGTCTTCAGGAACAATGGCTTTCCAATAATCAAAGGCTTCCATATCTTTCCCTGTTCCATCAGCTTCATCTCCTCCAAAAACACTCACATATAAACTGTCTTTATCAATTTTAAAAACCTCTGTAAGCAATTCCCAGGCCCATTCAATGGCTTCTTTTTTAAAATAATCGCCAAATGACCAATTGCCAAGCATTTCAAACATAGTATGATGGTAGGTGTCATGGCCTACTTCTTCTAAATCATTATGTTTTCCTGATACCCGTAGACACTTTTGCGTATCCGTTATGCGTTTGTATTTAATGGCAGTATTGCCTAAGAATAAATCTTTAAATTGATTCATCCCTGCATTGGTGAACATTAGGGTAGGATCATTTTTTATGACCATTGGAGCTGAAGCCACAATTTCGTGGTTTTTTGAGTTAAAAAAGTCTAAAAAAGTCTTGCGAATGAGTGCTGATTTCATGCTAATTAATTGATTTTATTAACAATAGATGTGTTAATTAATAGATTGCTTCACTATTGCAAATTTAGTTTATTTAATTAATTTTGCATCAATACTGAAGTTTTTATAAAAAAATCTTCATTTTATGTTTAGAACAAAATACAAATATAACCCCAAGACACTCTCTTACGAGAAGGTGGAATTCACATCTCAGATGCTGATTAGGCGTATATTAGCTTATTTGTTCATTGGTGGATTCTTTGCAGCAATTGTTGTATTTATTGCTTTCGAATTTGTTGATTCGCCTCAGGAAAAGGCAATGCGAAGAGAAATTGAACAGTTTAAAATGCAATATAAAATTTTGAACGACCGCATGGAGCAATATGAGCTGGTAATGGCTGATATGCAAGAGAGAGACGATAATGTTTATCGTGTAATTTTTGAATCAGAGCCTGTTGCATCTAATCTTAGAAAAGCGGGTTATGGAGGTGTTGATCGTTATGTAAAATTGGATGGCTATAAAAACTCAGATATTATAATTGAAACAACTAAGCGTTTGGATCGATTAGCTGCTCACATGGTTGTTCAGTCTAAATCTTATGATGAAATATGGGAATTAGCTTTAAATAAGGAGAAAATGATGAGTGCTATTCCTGCTATCCAGCCAATTGCTAAAGGTGTAGGACGAATAGTTTCAGGTTATGGAATGCGTTTTCATCCTATTTTAAAATATCGAAGAATGCATTGGGGAATTGATATTTCGGCTCCAAAAGGAACACCTATTTATGCTACGGCTGATGGTGTGGTTGAGTTTACGGGTAGAAGAGGTGATTTCGGAAATCTAGTTATTATTAATCATGGTTACGGTTATAAAACCCAATACGGGCATATGAATAATTTTGCTGTTAAACGTAAACAAAAAGTTAAACGTGGCGAAATTATTGGTTATGTTGGAAACACTGGATTATCATCTGCACCGCATGTTCATTATGATATTGTTAAAAACGGAAAGAGAATAAATCCTGTTAATTTCTTTTATAACGATTTTACTCCTGAGGAATATGAAAAAGTGCTTGAATTAGCGGCCAGAGATAATCAAGTATTATCATAGCATTTAACATCAAATTCTAATTCCATGTCAACTGAGCAATCAAATAAAGTTGAAAAGTTATACTATACCATCGG
>JAOZUV010000130.1 GCA_029938505.1 Bacteroidales bacterium
GAGCACTCGATGTTGGCAACTCAAGTACAAAGGCTGTTGTGAATACTAGCATACTTATTATTTTATTTGATTTAATTTTAACCCAATTGATGCTAGTATGATCGAGGTGCGCAACATATCAAAGTCTTTTAAAGACCACCAGGTATTAAAGGATGTGTCGGCTACTTTTGAAAATGGTCAAACAAACTTAATTATCGGGCAAAGTGGTTCTGGAAAAACTGTTTTAATGAAATGCTTGGTTGGTTTGTATCAAGCAGATGAAGGACAGGTTATATATGACAATCGTATATTTTCAGAAATGCCTGAAAATGACAAAATGAGTATTCGTAAAGAGGTTGGAATGCTTTTTCAGGGAGGGGCTTTGTTTGATTCAAAAACGGTTGAAGAAAATGTTATGTTCCCGCTTTCAATGTTTACCAATCAATCTTTTGAGGAAAAAATGGAGCGGGTAAATTTTTGTTTAAAGCGCGTTAACCTTGAAAATTCTAATAAACTTCTTCCCTCAGAGTTAAGTGGTGGTATGATAAAAAGGGTTGCTATTGCCAGAGCGATTTCAGTAAATCCTAAATATTTATTTTGTGATGAACCTAACTCGGGTCTTGATCCTCGAACTGCTGGAGTAATTGATAACTTAATTAGTGAAATTACGCAGGAATATAAAATGACGACCATTATCAATACTCATGATATGAATTCAGTTTTGGAAATTGGGGAGAAAATAATTTTTATCCATGAAGGAAAATTATGGTGGACAGGTGATAAGCATCAGGTGTTAAGGGATGATAATGAAGAACTAAATAATTTTGTTTTTGCAAGTGAATTAACCCGCAGATTAAAAAAATAACATGAACGTATTAGACATTATTTTCTTGATACCCTTACTTTGGCTTGGATACCGAGGATTTCAAAAAGGTTTTATTATCGAATTAAGTTCTTTGGTTGCCCTAATACTGGGGATATATATTGCTATCAATTTCTCTGGCTTTACGGCTAATTGGCTAACTAATAATTTTGATATCAGCAAAAAATATTTAACCATTATTTCTTTCATTGTCACATTTATAGTGGTAGTTATTGGGGTGTTTATGATTGGGAAAATTCTTGAAAAATTTATTGATGTATTGCTTTTGGGATTTGTAAATAAAATTGCCGGAGGTGTTTTTGGTATTATAAAAGCAGCTTTTTTAATCAGCGTGATTTTATGGATTGTCAATAGCTTTGATTCTGGAGGTAATTATATTATAAAACAAGAAACCCGCAAAGGTTCTGTTCTTTATGAGCCCATTGAATCTTTTGCACCCACCATTATTCCAAAATTAAGTTTAGATAGGCTTAATGAGTTGGATATAAATCTTCCAAATCCAGAAGAATTAATAAATAAAATCTAATTTATTTAAGGTCTTTTTTTATCACTTCAATCATATGTTGAAGTTTCTTTTCACTGAATCCAAATTCTTGTAAAATGATTTTTCCATTTTTACCTACAACTACATTTCGTGGAATGTATCTTGTGAAAAATAATTCATAGATGGATTTATCTTTATCGGGACTGATGGAGAAGGTGAATCCCTTTTTTTGATTCCATTTTTCCAAATCCTCTGCTGAATGACCACGGCCCAAAGTTAAAACCACTAAATTCTCATTTTTAATATTTTCCCAAATCTGTTTTTGGAGTTCAGGCAATTCTTTCATGCAAGGGCCACACCAAGTTGCAAAGAAATTAATTAATATAGTTTTTCCTTCAAAATCACTAATTGAAGCTGTTTTTCCATCTAAAGTGGTAAACGAAAACTCAGGCATAATATCCCCAATTTTTTTCAAATTAAAATCATTTGGATCTTCTTCGGCATGAGCAAAGCTAAATGCAAGGCAAAGCAGTAAAATAGGTGTAATTTTTTTCATCTTTTTATTTAGTATTTATTGTTCAATAGCTTTTACCCCGGGTAATTCTTTGCCTTCAATATATTCGAGCATGGCACCGCCTCCGGTAGAAACATAACTTACTTTATTTTTTAAATGGTATTTATTGATAGCTGCTACCGAATCACCCCCACCAATCAATGAAAAACCTCCTTTTTCAGTAGCTTTTGCAATGGCTAGAGCAATTGATTTTGTGCCTGTTTCAAAGTTCGACATTTCAAAAACACCCATAGGGCCATTCCATAAAATACTGGAAGAACTTAAAATGACATCTTCAAATTTTTGTATGGTTTTTGGTCCTATATCTAATCCCATCCATCCTTCCGGAATATTATAAGAGCTACTTAAGTTTATTTCGGCATCATTTGAAAACTCATTGGCAATTTTTACATCTAAAGGTAAATATAAGTTTACATTTTGCTCTTTTGCTTTTTCAATCGCTTCGTGGGCTGTGTCTAATAAATCTTCTTCAATTAATGAGTTTCCGATGTTTCCCTCCATTGCTTTAATAAAAGTGAACATCATCCCACCACCAATAATTATATTATCAACTTTACCTAATAAATTATTGATAATTTCAATTTTCCCGGACACTTTTGCTCCTCCCAAAATGGCTGTAAGTGGTCGTTTGGGTTCATGTAGAATTTTATTGATATTTTCCATTTCATTACCCATGATATATCCAAAAGCTTTGTTTTCTGGAAAAAACTGGGCAATCACAGCCGTTGAAGCGTGAGCTCGGTGAGCCGTTCCAAAAGCATCGTTTACATAAAAGTTTCCTAAACTGGAAAGTTTTTTTGCAAATTCGACATCCCCTTTGGTTTCTTCTTTATAAAAACGGAGATTTTCTAAAAGTAAAACGTCCTTGGGCTTCAATTTCCTGGCAAGCTGATTTGCACTTTCCCCAATACAATCGTCAGCAAATAAAACATTAACATTTAGCTTTTCTTTTAAGTAAGGGAGTAAATGATTTAAGGAAAACTTATCTTCAGGCCCATCTTTTGGTCGACCTAAATGCGACATCAAAATAACACTCCCATTTTCATTTAAAATTTTTTGTATTGTTGGAATAGCAGCATTTATCCGTGTTGGATCAGTAATATCAAAAGCATTATTTAAGGGAACATTAAAATCGACTCGAATTAATACCTTTTTGTTCTCTAAATTAAATGAATCTATAGTCTTCATGTTAATAAATTTATGCAGTTCAATGGCGTTCAAATTTACAACTTCTATTAATATTAATTAAGTTTGTTCTATAAAATAAGTCATCATGATGGAATTTAAAGGCAATTTTATTTCTCAATTACCCAATGTAGGAACCTCAATTTTTGCGGTGATGAGCCAAATGGCAACAGAACATAAGGCTGTTAATTTATCTCAAGGTTTTCCAGATTTTCCAGTTTCTGCAAAATTGATTGATCGCATACATTTTTATATGAAGAAAGGGATGAATCAATATGCCCCAATGTCTGGGATCCCATTATTACGTGAGCAAATAGCCAATGTGGTTAAAAAATTGCATAATGTAAATTATGACCCTGAAAAGGAAATTAATATTGTAGCAGGTGCTACTCAAGCCATTTATACAGTTGTTTCTGCCACTATAAAAGAGGATGATGAAGCAATAATTTTTGAACCAGCTTATGATAGCTATGCCCCTGCCATTCGATTAAACGGAGGAATTGTAAAGCATGCAGAATTAAAGCTCCCCGATTATCATATTGATTGGGAAGAAATCAGTCGAATGATTACTCATCGAACCAAATTAATTGTGATTAATACTCCTCACAATCCAACGGGTAGTATTTTGAAAGCCGAAGATTTGCGACGACTTGGGGAAATCATCAAGGATACCGATATTATTATTTTGAGTGATGAGGTTTATGAACATATAATTTTTGATCATTTAACCCATGAAAGTGCTTGTCGATTTCCTGATTTAGTGAATAGAACTTTTGTGGTTGGGTCATTTGGAAAAACCTTTCATGCTACGGGCTGGAAAATGGGTTTTGTTTTGGCTCCAGCAAACTTAATGGCTGAATTCCGGAAAGCACATCAATTTGTGGTGTTTGCTGTAAACACCCCCATTCAATATGCAATGGCAGATTTTATAAAAAATGAAAAAAATTATTTAGGAGTTAAGGGGATGTATGAGAAAAAGAGAAACTATTTTAACTCTAAAATAAAATCATCTCGATTTAAAATTGTACCCTCTTATGGTACCTATTTTCAGTTGTTGGATTATTCCGAAATATCAGATGAACCTGAAATGCAATTTGCGACTCGTTTAATAAAAGAATTCAAAATTGCTTCCGTTCCGGTATCAGCTTTTTATCATGATAATATGAACACTCAACGTTTACGTTTTTGTTTTGCAAAACAAAAAGAAACCCTAGATAATGCAGCCAAAATATTATGCAAGATTTAAAAATTTGTGTTTTACAAAGTGATTTAATTTGGGAGGATGTTAAAGGGAATCTGAATGGCTTTGATGAAAAAATTAAACAGATTAATAAGCCTGTTGATTTGATAGTCTTACCTGAGGTTTTTAATACAGGCTTTCCTGTTGATCCTGAAAAATTTGCGGAATCATTGACAGGAACTACTGTTAACTGGATGAGCGAAAAGGCCAGACAACAAAATGCTGTAGTTACCGGAAGTTTGCTGGTGTTTGAAGACGGGAAGTTTTATAATACCCTTGTTTGGATGCAGCCAGATGGCAATTTTCAAACGTATTTAAAACGACATGTTTTTCATTTAGGCGATGAGGCCGATACCATTAATCCTGGTAAGGATCAGATTGTATGTAGCTTAAAGGGGTGGGAAATCAAGCCGCTTATTTGCTATGATTTGCGTTTCCCGGTATGGAGTAAAAACACTTTTTGTAATGAGAAATTTGAATATGATGTGTTGATTTATGTAGCTAATTGGCCAGCCTCTCGCAGCCATCCATGGAAACAATTATTGATTGCTCGTGCCATCGAAAACCAATCTTATGTAGTAGGTGTAAATCGTATTGGCAAAGATGAGGTTGGGAATTCTTATTCTGGAGATTCTCTAATTGTTGACCCAAAGGGACATATTATATCTGATTTTGAGCCCAATCAAGAAAAATTAGGCCACTATAATTTATCTGCTAAAATGCTGAATGATTTTCGCGAAAAATTTAATGTGGGTTACGATTGGGATCGTTTTCGGCTATTATAGTTACTCGATTTTTTTATTCCTTTTAAATTTAAAAAAATCATTTTTGTTGTATTATTATTATATTTGAGAATAAGAATTAATTTCGCAAGCGAAAAAATTGATCTGAGATGAATATTGTAATTGCTGGGGATGGAGAAGTAGGTTTGCATTTAGCCAAAGAATTGGCAAGCGAGAACCATAATATCACCATAGTTGATCCACACGAAGATTTACTGAAACTAGTCGAGTCTCATACAGATTTGATGACTATCACAGGAGATTCTACTTCTATTTCTGTTTTAAACAGGGCAAATATTAAAAAAGCCGATTTATTAATTTCTGTTGTTCACGAGGAACACATAAATATTGTTACAGCTATCCTTGGCAAAAAATTAGGAGCCAAAAAGGCAATTGCCAGAGTTAATAGCCTAGAGAATTTATCCAAAGAAAACCTCTCAATTTATGAGAGTTTAGGAATTGATGCTCTTGTTTGTCCTGAGGAAATTGCTGCTAACGAAATCATTCATTTATTGAAACAAACGGCAGCCACCGAAATTTTTGATTTTTCAGATGGAATTCTCTCATTATTCTTAATAAAGATTGAAGAAAATGCCCCCGTAGCTGGTAAAACACTTAATCAAATTACCAGTGAATATCCCCATCTTAATTTTCGGGCAGTGGCTATTCATCGTAACTCAACAACCATTATCCCGAAAGGAAACGATTCTATTTTAGCAAATGACCTCACCTATGTTATCACAAAAGAAGAGGGAATTGAAGAGTTAAAAATGCTTACTGGGAAACAAGAAATTGCCATAGAAAACATCATGGTTGTGGGTGGAGGTCGTGTTGGACGAACAGCCTGTAAACGTTTGGAAAAAGATTTGAATATTAAATTATTCGAACAGGATAAAGAAAAGTGTATACAGTTAACTGATTTTCTGGAAGACACTTTGGTTATTAATGGTGATGCTCGCGACATCCAACTTTTGGTGGAAGAGGATATCACAGGAGTGGATGCATTTATTGCGGTTACAAATAATTCGGAAACCAATATTTTGACCTGCTTGCATGCCCGAAAATATGGGGTTAAAAAAACAATTGCCCTTGTTGAAAACATTGAT
>JAOZUV010000131.1 GCA_029938505.1 Bacteroidales bacterium
TATGCCGATGGTTATGAAATGTTCACCGAAATGGGTGAAGCCGTTGTGGGTGAGCATGTCAAAGTTCTTGCTCATTTTACGAAATTAGATATCTATAAACCTGTTGATAATGCAACTGTTTATATGAATATTATTTTGGACGATAAAGTATTATTTACAACAAAAAAATTCGCAAAACATAAAGCGGGTATTTATGAGAGCGAATTTATATTATCAAAAGAAGGTAATTACGATTTTGAGTTTGTTTTAGAAACAGGCGATAAAGTTATTAAATTTCTTGAAGCCGGAGTTCATGCTTGTGAGCATCATCACGTAGATGAAGCTCATGCTGAAGAAGTAACAGGAATCACCTTTTTAAAAGAGCAAGCCTGGAAAGTTGATTTTGCCACTACCGAAGTTGTAGAAGAAGATTTTAATTATACTGTAAAAGCCAGTGGCGAATTATTGCCTGCCCGTGGAGGTTTCCAAGGAATTACTGCCAAAAGTAGTGGAATCATTAATTTTATAAAACCCCTTTTAGATGATGGAGCTTTCGTAAAACAAGGGGACGCTTTATTCAGTATTTCAGGTGAAGGCTTATCCGAAAATAATATAGAAAATCGCTTTGCCATTGTTTCTAGTCAATATGAAAAAAGCAAAGCAAATTTTAATCGAAAGAAACTTTTGTATCAGGAAAAAATTGTTTCTACTCGTGCTTATGAAGAGAGTCTTTCTCAATTCAAAATTGATAGTTCTCAGTATTTTAATTTATTGAAAGAATACCAAGTGAGTGGCATTCAAATATCGGCACCAATTTCTGGGAACATTTATGAATTAACAGTGAGCAATGGCGATTATGTTGTTCAGGGACAAAGTATCGCACAAATACTAGACAATAATAAAATGCGTATTCATGTGGATGTTCCACAACGTTATTTTGCATTGCTTGATGATATTCAATCTTTGAATTTTAAAACAGCTTATAACGACAATGTTTTTACACTTGAAGAACTCAATGGCCGATTATTAACTAGAGGATCTTATGCCACAAAAAATTCAGGATTTGTCCCAATAATTTTTGAGATTGATAGTCATGGTTTATTGGCGGGTTCTTTCGTGGAATGTTGGTTGCAAACCAAACCAATTCCTAATCGTATTGTTATTCCAAAATCAGCTTTAATCGAAGAGCAAGGTAGTTTTTATGTCTATGTTCAAATTAATGGCGAAACCTATGAAAAAAGGTATGTTAAACTGAATGTCTCCGATGGTAAACAAATATGGGTAACCGAAGGCCTTGAAGCTAGCGAACGTATCGTTAGTAAAGGGGCAATGTTGGTTAAAGTTTCTGCTGCAACGGCTTCAGTACCGGTTCATCAACATTAATATGGTTTAATAATAAAGACAAAAGAAATGTTAAATAAAATAATAAAATACTCGCTAGAGAACCGATTACTGGTTATGTTTCTTGCCATGGTTTTGATCGTTGGAGGAAGTTATACTGCCAGTAAAGTGGAAGTGGATGTATTTCCGGATCTAACGGCTCCATCGGTGGCTATTCTTACCGAATCGCATGGTATGGCTACTGAGGATGTTGAGATGATGGTTACTTTTCCTATTGAAACTGCCGTGAATGGTGCAGCTGATGTAAGACGTGTACGCTCAACCACCACTGCCGGTTTTTCCATTGTTTGGGTAGATTTTGATTGGGGAATGGATACCTATGAAGCTAGACAAATTGTAAATGAGAAGCTCGCTATTATACGTGAAAAGCTACCTAAAGGTGCAGGCGATCCTATTTTGGCTCCGCAATCTTCTATCATGGGCGAGATCATGCTGATTGTATTGCAGTCGAATAAATTAGATCCGATGACCCTTCGTACCATAGCCGACTGGGATGTATCCCCACGTTTGTTGGCTGTGAATGGTGTTTCTCAAATTATAACCATTGGCGGCGATGTGAAACAATACCAAATTTTATTAAACCCTCATAAACTGAAATATTACAACATTAGTTTGGATGAGGTTATGGCCGTTTGCCGTGGGATGAATGAAAATATTGCAGGTGGTATATTAAATGAATATGGTCAGGAATACGTGATCCGTGGTATTGGTCGGACTCATGAAATTGCAGAAATTGCCAATAGTTTGGTTCGTTATTCTGATGGAGCTCCGATTAAATTGAGCGATATTGCTGAGGTTAAAATTGGCTCACGTGAACCTAAAATTGGTGATGCCTTTTTGAATGGTGATCGAGCTGTTGTGATGACAGTTATGCGCCAACCAAATGCCAATACGATCGATCTGACGGAAAATATTGACCTGGCTTTAGCCGAATTGGAGAAATCATTACCAAAAGAAGTGACTATTAATAGTCATGTTTTTCGTCAAGCAGATTTTATTTCTACTTCGGTAAATAATGTGACGAGAGCTTTATTTGAAGGAGCCATATTTGTGGTGGTGATTCTATTCCTCTTTTTAATGAATGGGCGAACCACTATTATTTCGGTCATTGCCATTCCTATTTCACTGATCATTTCCATTATTATTATCAAGTTAATGGGCTTCACAATTAATACCATGTCTCTAGGTGGAATGGCTATTGCCATTGGCGATTTGGTAGATGATGCCATCATTGATGTGGAAAATGTGCTAAAACGATTGAAGGAGAATCATCGTTTATCCACGGATCAGCAAAGGGGGCGATTACGGGTAATTTACGATGCCTCTATGGAAATTCGTTCATCCATTATTCATGCTACTTTTATCATCATTGTAGCTTTTATTCCTTTGTTTTTCTTATCGGGAATGGAAGGCAGAATGTTACGTCCATTGGGAATCACGTTTATTGTTTCACTCTTTGCATCCCTTTTGGTTGCTTTAACAATTACGCCTGTACTTTGTAGCTATTTGTTGAAAGGTGATAAACAATTATCGAGACCTATTGAAGGTGGGAATATTTTAGTTCGAAAACTAAATGCAGGTTATACCAATTTGTTAGGACGATTATTGAGGTTTAAAAAATTGATTATTGGTATTCCTGTTGCTCTCTTTGTGATTGCATTGGTCGTATTGTTAAATTTTGGTCGGAGTTTCCTTCCTGAATTTAACGAAGGTGTTTTAACCATAATTACCACAACTGTTCCTGGAGTTTCTCTGGACGAAAGTAATCGACTGACTTCTTTAGTTGAGAAATCTCTTATTGATTTACCCGAGGTTGAAGTCATAACTCGTCGTACGGGTAGAGCCGAGATGAGTGAGCATGCACATGGTGGTTCAAACTCATCTGAAATTGATGTTCCTTTTAACTTAAAGGATCGGAATATGGATGAATTTATGGAAGCTGTTAGGCATAAGATGGATGGTTTAGTCGGTTTGAGTGTAGTGATTGGACAGCCTCTTTCACATCGCATCGATCATATGTTATCGGGTACACGCGCTCAAATTGCCATGAAAATTTTTGGAAAAGACATTGGTCGGATGTATGAATTGGCCAATGAAATAAAAGCTAAATCTGCGCATATCGAAGGCTTGGTGGATGTTACTGTTGAGCAATTGATCGAAGTTCCCCAAATTCAAATTCGTCCACGCAGAGAGATCTTGGCTCGTTACGGAATTAGTATGCCACAGTTTAACGAATTTGTGGGTGTGGTTTTTGCCGGCGAAAATATTTCGAATGTTTTTGAAGGCAATAAACGTTTTGAAATGATTGTTCGTTTCAATCAGGATTCACGCTCAAGCATGGAGGGTATTAAAGATGCCTTGATAGATACCGGAAAAGGTGAGAAGATTCCTTTTGGCCTCGTGGCTGATATTATCTCTTCATCGGGACCAGTAACCATCAATCGCGAAAATGTACAGCGGAAGCTGGTTGTTTCGGCCAATGTTGCCAATCGCGATCTGCGAAGCGTTGTGAATGATGTAAAACAGCTGATCGAAAAAGATGTTAAAATTCCTGAGAATTATTATATCGAATATGGCGGACAGTTTGAAAGCGAAGAGCAGGCATCACGCATGTTAGTATTAACAAGTTTTCTTGCCATTTTTGTCATTTTCTTATTGCTATATCAAGAATTTCAAAGTCTGAAATTAGCGGGTATTATTATGCTTAATTTACCATTGGCTATGATTGGTGGTGTGTTGGCCATTTATTTGTCATCCGCAGTTTTGAGTATTCCGGCTATTATCGGATTCATTACGTTGTTTGGGATTGCTACGCGGAATGGAATCTTATTGATTTCACGTTTCCAGAATTTGGAGGGTAGTGGATTGAGTTTAAAAGATACCATCGTTAAAGGTGCCAGTGATCGACTGAATCCTATTTTAATGACAGCTTTAACAGCTGCTCTCGCACTAATTCCTTTAGTTATTTATAGCGATCGTCCAGGGAATGAAATTCAAAGCCCAATGGCTGTTGTAATTCTTGGAGGATTGATTACTTCTACTTTGTTAAATCTTTTTGTAATTCCGGCAGCATATATGATTGGCGGTGGCGGTAAGGTTGATAAAACAAAGATTAAACTTTAAATATGAGCGATATGTATAAAAACTATCAACTAAAAATAGGAGCCTTATTGATTGCATTTTTATTCATGAATGCAAGCTATGCTCAACAGGATTTAAGAAGTGTTTTGGATGAGATTATGCAGAATAACCAACAATTAAAAGTGGCTGCAAAAGAAAGCGAACGTTTAAAAATTGAATCAACCATAGGTTTGTTGCCTGCTGATCCTGAAATAGGATTTGGCTATATGTGGGGCAATCCAACGGCTATTGGTAATAAAAAAGAATTGAGTATTACTCAGAGTTTTGATTTCCCAACGGTTTATACTTCTAAGTTTAAATACAGTCGGATTCAACAAACAATGGCTGATAAATTGTTTCAGAAAAGTAAGCAAGAGCTTGTTTCTGTTGCTTTGAATTTGATGATTGAATTAATTTATCATCAAAAATTATTGACGGTATTGGAAGATCGTTATGTAGATGTGAAAAAGGTAAGTGAAATGACCCGACGAATGTTGGAGGCAGGAGAAATTGGGATGCTTGAGAAAGATAAAGCTGATTTGCAGTTGTTGAAACTTCAAAATGCAGTGGAGATTTGTAAAACAGATATGCACAAAATATTGATTAGCTTGAAGGCCTTAAACGGGAATAAAGCGATCACTATTGATAGTAAGATGTATCCTGATTTTCTTTCTCTGGCAGATGAAGCAAATAGTCGTCAATTATTTCTTAAGCAGAATGCTGAATATTTGATGATGAAAAATGAAGTTGATTTACAGCAACAGCAAATCAGGGTGAGCAATAATGAGTATTTACCCAATTTCTCTGTTTCTTATGCTTCTGAAACTATTTTGGATGATCGACTAAAAGGGGTCAAGGCTGGTTTAAGTATTCCATTGTGGCATAAACGCAATACGGTTAAATTATCGAAAATTGCTTTTAGTGAGAAGGAAGACCAAATGATTGGTTTTAATCAGAAGATGGAAGCCGAATGGGGACAATTGTGGGCACAGCATCAAAGCCAAAAAAATCGTTTTTTGACAATGAAAATTTTGCTGGAAAGGATTATTCCGAACAAAAGTTTGTTGATGGCTTTTGATTTGGGTGAAATTTCTTTAATGGAATTTATTACCGAATCGGCATTTTATTACGATAGTCAGGATTCTTTTCTGGAATTGGAAAAACAATTGTTTTTAACGATTGTGGAAATTAAAAAAGTGGAATTGGCATTGTAGTTTTATTGTATAATCTACGTCATTCCAGACTTGATCCGGAATCTCAAAATCAAAGCAGTGAGATGCTGAATTAAATTCAGCATGACGTTAGAACAAAAAAAGGGTGCAACCTTAAGGTTGCACCCTTTTTTTAATACAGTATAAATTCTTTATAATTCTTCTATTAATTCATCGGTGATTTCCAAAGTGTGGAAAACATTTTGAACATCATCATCTTCCTCAAAAACATCAATCACTTTCATGATCTTTAAGGCAGCTTCGGTATCGAGTGTAATGGTATCGTTAGGGATTCGTTGAAGCTCTGCATTTTCAGGCTCAATGCCCATTGACTCCAGCTTCTTCATCATATTCCCAAAATCTTCCATAGATGTTGTTATCGTATAAAAATCATCATTGAGTTCGATATCTTCGGCACCCCCATCAATC
>JAOZUV010000132.1 GCA_029938505.1 Bacteroidales bacterium
TTAAAATAAAGAAAAATAAGCAAAAAAAAAGAGAGATGAATAATTTCACCTCTCTTTTAATTTATTCCGTCATACTGAACTTCTTGCCCATCCGTTCAGGCTGGGATTCAGCATCTCATAATTATATTTTAGATTCCGGGTTAAGCCTGTCTGTCGGCAGACAGGCTTAACCCGGAATGACGCATATTAAATCAATTCAAATTCTTTAAGTGTTTCCTGAGTAGGAACGCCTTTGGTATCCCAACCTCTGAGTTGATAATAATCGCCTATCATGGATTTGAAAAATTCGCGATCAATTTTTTGTCCACGCATAAATCCGGCCAATGATTCCTCCTCAAAATAACGATCCGGTAAAGTATCGTCAGCATTGGTTCGCCCATTGCGCATATTATATTGACGAGCCAAATGTGTTAGATTTGTTCCAATAGCAACCAAACTTTTCTCATTATGATTAAAACCAGTTGCTGCATTCAATAGTTCTGATAAACGATCCAAACCTAAAGCCACAAAATCACAAATGACCAAACTATTTCTAATATTTACAGTATCTAAACTTTCGGCAATGGTTTCAGGAATGTCTTCGATTTTAAAATCGGGACCCATTTCTTGTTCTGTTACCCACGAACGAGTATGCGAAGCAAAATCGGCTACAGCCATCACAAAGGCCATAGTTAAACAACCCTTAGGATTTACGCCTGAGTGCTCCATGCCATAAGTATTGATAGCGAAGAATTCACTTCCTTGGCCAATTTTAGCCGCAGCATCGCGGGTTCCATCAGCGAATATTGTTCCAATACCTTCGCGTTTAGCCATTTTATTTATCAATTCACGTTGAGCTTTGGCATTACCCCAATCTAGTTGCAAACCATCCCATTCGTCCAATAAATTTTTCTCGTAGCACTCCATTGCAAAGGAACAGGTGACTCCGGTACTAATACTATCCATACCTAAATCGTTACACATCTCATTGGCCCAAGCCACATCTTTAATGCTGTTCACCATACTTCCTGAACCTAGGAATGCAGTGGTTTCATATTCGGGCCCTTCAATTTCGTGATCATCCCAACGTGCCCATTTTGAGCATCGTATAGAACAATTATAGCAAGAGGTGTCTTCCCAATTCAATTCTTCACGAGCAGCTTCCGAACTGATTTTTTCAAAATCATCAAATACTACTTCCTTGAAATTCTTAGTTGGAAGAAATTCGTTTTCCTGTCCGCTACGAACACATTTCATGGTTCCTTTCTCGCGGCGGAATTTTACTCCATCATTATCAAGCAAGTCTTTTACAAATTGTTTGTTCAAGGCCATGAATTTTTCTTCATCAAAATATTTTGTTGGAACTTCTCCATCGGCAACAATTGCTTTAAGGTTTTTTGAACCCATTACTGCACCCGATCCACCACGTCCATATTGACGATGTTTGTCAACACCAATGCATGCAATCTTGGAAAGTTGTTCTCCGGCCTGTCCGATAGAAGCTACTCGGGTGTCTTTCCCGCTATGTCTCTCCATCAGGGTATCTGTAGTTTCAAAAATTCCTTTTCCCCAAAGTTCAGAAGCATCTTTTATCTCTTGAATTTTATCAGTAATATTTAGATAAATTGGTTTGTCGGATTTCCCGGTAATAACTACATAATCAAATCCGGCTCTTTTCAAAGCGGGGCCAAAATTACCGCCACAATGCGAATCCAATAATGAATTAGTAGCTGGTGATTTTGTGACTAAAGTAGTGCGTGCACTGGTTTGAACCTTGCTTCCGGTAAATGGTCCATTGGCAAAGATGATCGGGTTTTCAGGTCCAAAAACATCCGGATTTGGAGCTATTTGTTCCATCAAGGCAAATCCTAAACCTTTACCCCCGATGTATTTTTTAAGTAAATCCTGATCGGAATCTTTGTTGGAAATCTTCCCGGTAGTTAAATCAATGTATAAGCATTTGTTTGTGTATGACATAATGAGTTTAGTTTTAAATTACTTATAGAAAATAATTAAGAAATAATGAAATACAGAAATAGTGAAATATTTTATTTGTTTGCTTTGGATTTAGTTGCTTTTATTAAGAGATTCAGTTTGATTTGAAGTTCTTTTCCAATCTCTTTTAGTTTATCAGACTCTGATTTAGAAACTAATTTTCTTTGGAAAAGTAAATCTAGCCAATGTTCTATACTTTCAAAATAAGAACCTCGAGCATTGTAATAAAAACGCACCTTATCTAAATAATGAAACCTTCCGTAGCCCTCGGCTATATTCGCGCCAATTGAATCTATGGATCGAATAAACTGTTGCCCAATACTCCATTTTAAATCCTTCTCGAGAGATTGATATATTTCCCATGCGTATAATAATAACTCTTTGGAGAGTTTATAAACTTCTAAATCATTTAGGATAATATATTTCGATTTCTCAGAATTCATAATAGATTAATCTTCTATTTCATTATTTCTTTATTTCACTATTAAAATAAATGTTAACAACATTTCTTATTTCTATGAATCGCTAAAATATCGGTCAGAATTGAGAAACCGGTTTCAATTTTACCTGCTCCGGGACCAACGATAGTAACATCACCTAATAAATCGGTGGTAAATGTTAGTGCATTGGTAGCACCCATTACACCAGCCAATGGATGAGACATATCAACCATTTCAGGAGCTACGCTACCTATTACTTTTCCATCTTTTTTCTCTACCGAACCGATGAGTTTCCAACGTGCATTTTGTTTTTTTGCTTTTGCGATATCTTCCAAAGTAATTTTTGTAATTCCTTCGCAACTTACATCAGCAATTTTGATTCCGGCATTCATTACAATATTTGCAAGGATTGTAACTTTTCCTCTTGCATCATGACCTTCAACATCACCTGTTGGGTCTGCTTCGGCATAACCTAATTCTTGAGCAATTTTTAAAACATCATCATAAGCCATTCCTTTTTCCATTTCGCTAAGCATATAATTGGTTGTCCCGTTAAGGATGCCACGAATCTTAGAAATTTCACAACCTGCTAATGGGCCATCAGTTAAATTAATAATTGGAGTTCCTGCGCAAACAGTTCCTTCAATCATAAAGGTGACGCCGTTTTCATCAGCTAATTTTTTCATCTCAGGATAATACAAAGCAGCGGGTCCTTTGTTAGAAGTTACCACATGTTTGCCTGAACTTAAAGCAGCTTTACAATGGTCTATTGCTGGGCCACCAGTTGTTAGATCGGTGTACGTTAATTCGCACATCAGATCGGCATTACATTTTTTAATTAATGTAACATTATCCATGTCAACTACATCTTTACTGAATTTTTCACCAGCATTTGCTTCTTTCATTAAAAGATCCATGTCGAGTCCGTTCGGATTATAAACATTGCCATAAGCAAAATCAGAAATAGCTACAAATTTATAATCAAAACCGTATTTTTCTTTTAAGTAATTTTCTTTGTCTTTTAGGATTTCGTATAAACCTTTTCCTACGGTTCCGAATCCGAGTAATGCAATATTTGTCATTTTTTTATCTTTTTAGTTTAATGATTGTTATATTTTGAAATTTGATAACGTTTAATCAAATTTGATACTATATTTTAATCGTGTGTTTTTGTGTTAAAGTGTTTGGGTGTTTATGTTGTATGAACATTTTAAAATTTTATTCAAACAGGCGCATTAACACTTGAACACCATAACATATTCTTTCTATCTTCTTAAACTAGCTGAAGAGGCACCGCCCGCAGAAAATTCGGGGGAAGTAGACTCAATTTTTTTACCATCGAGTACAGCCAATGCTTGATCCAAATCAGCAATAACATCATCCGGATGTTCGGCACCTACACATAAACGAATCAAGTTTCCCGGAACATCAGCAAGTTCACGGCCTTCTTCGCCTTGTTGTGAGTGAGTAGAAATAGCGGGAATAGTGGCCACAGATTTTATTCGACCAAGATCAGTTGCTCTCCAAATGCGTTGTAGTCCGTCGAAAACATCACGGGCAGCTTGCGCACCGCCTTTTACACGGAATGACATTAAATGACCAAAGCGATTTACTTTTTCGTTATATAATTCGTCGTATTCTGAATCTACCAGAACAAGATATTTTTTTGCTAATTCGTTTAATGGGTGTGATTCCAATCCTAGATAATCCACTTGTTCGATCTGTGGGTGTTTTTCAAGATATTTTGCCACCGTCATTGTGCTACGACTCATCAAATCCATTTTTGAACGAAGTGTACGAATATCATTCAAGGTCAGAATAGCATTCATAGGTGAAATATTCGGTCCATTATCGCGGTTTGGTAGAGCTTTGATATATAAACCAAAATTCTCTTTCATAAAATCATTATCTATGTTTGAAGTTAGATTTTTACGGGCAATTACTGCTCCGGCAACTCCAAAACCACTAGTGGTTAAACTTTTAGTTACTGATTGAATTACAATATCAGCTCCCCAAGCTAGTGGGCGCATTAGAGCAGGCGAAGCAACAGTTCCATCAACGATTAAAGGAATGCCGTGTTTGTGAGCAATCTTGGCAACTTCTTCTAAATCGAAAAAAGCTTGTCCAGGATTACTTGGCATTTCACCATATAAAAAACGAGTATTTTCATCAATTAGTTTTTCCCATTCACTCAAGTCGTTTGAGTTAATGACTTTACGCCATTCAATTCCTTTTTCCTCATCTTTACGGATGGCGAATTGTTGGAAAGTTCCACCATAAACCTGGCATGTTGCTACAAAATTCATTGGAGCATCCGGTTTTTTCGGGTCAACAACAAGGAATGGTTCGCAGGCACTATGGATAGCTGCCATACCTGAAGATGTTGCACAACAACTGGCATCAATATCAGTTCCATAGGTTTCTAACAAAGCAAGTACACCTTCCAGATAGTACATGCTTGGGTTACCAATGCGTGAATAACACCAGGTTGGAATTTGATAGCTCAATGCAGCTTCCATTTCATCCGAATCGCGATAGGCTTGCGAAGCAGCCATATAAATTGGCTCGATGGTTGATCCTTGATTAAAATCGAGGGCTTCTTGCATGGAGTAAACGCCGTGTACTGCAATCGTATCAAAACGGCATTTTTTCATACTCTTTTTGTATTCTTCGTGCCATTCGGCTGAGCGTTTGGCGGCTTCTAAATAGTGGTTAATACCTTTAGGACTCATAGGTTATAATTATTTAATTAGTAAATTTTGTAGGTTAAGCACGTAAAATTAGCAATCTAACTGCATAATAGCAAGGAAGCTAACATATACTTGAAGGACTAGAGCGTAATATTTAAAATTGTAAGAAAAAATCAATAAATTTGAAAAAATTATAAGTAAATAACCTGAAATATGAAAACTCGCTTTCATCTTGATAGTTTAGATCAACGAATTCTTAAAATGTTGACGCAAAATGCACGTGTTCCTTATCTTGAAATTGCCCGTGCTTGTAAGGTTTCAGGAGCAGCTATTCATCAACGAATTCATCGAATGATTGAGGCTAAAGTTATCTCGGGTTCGCAGTTTAATTTGAATCCCAAGGGAATGGGGTATCTTACTTGTGCTTTTATTGGATTACAGGTGAATTTGACTTCTTCCAGTACACATGAAGATGTTTTTTCAAAGATCAATCAGATAACAGAAATTGTGGAATGTCATCATATTACCGGGAAATTTTCATTGCTGATTAAAATTTATGCGCATGATAACGAGCATCTGAAAAAAATTATTGTTGAAAAGGTTCAGTCGATTATTGAAATTACCAATACAGAGACTTTTTTATCTCTGGAAGAAGGTTTTATAAGACAACTACCGATTGAAAGTTAATTTGATAATTTGATAATTTGGAAATTTGAAAATGAGTTAATTTGAAATTTTAATCATTTATTTATCAGAATTTTAATCAGATAGAAATTTTTATTGACACATTGAAAAATTGACAAATTGGCTAATTATTTTTACTAATTTTGCAATTTATAATAAATCTAAAATACAAACATAAATGAATTACGATATCATAGTTATAGGAAGCGGACCTGGCGGTTATGTAGCTGCTATTCGCGCCTCTCAATTAGGTAAAAAAGTAGCAGTTGTAGAGAAAGCCGAATTAGGCGGAATTTGCCTAAACTGGGGTTGTATTCCTACCAAAGCATTACTGA
>JAOZUV010000133.1:0-1871 GCA_029938505.1 Bacteroidales bacterium
TGAAAATGGGAAGGTATTCACAGTAAAAGATTTGAATTGGAGTTCTGAAAATATGTATATCAAATCTGTTGAATTAAATTCAAAGGCTTATCATAAATCGTTTATTACTCATAAAGATATTGTTAATGGAGGAACTCTTAGTTTTAAAATGGGTGCTGAACCAAATAAAGAATGGGGTAGAAGAAATTTTAAATAAGCCATCGTTACTTTATCGTTTTTTGATATCTTTAAAAATCAATAAAAACATCCCGTTGAAATATTTATTAATAACACATAAAAGCAAGAATTATGAATAAAAAAGTTACGCCAATATTGCTGGCATTCTTATGTATGGGTTTTGGTGATGCAGCAGGTCCAATCGTTAATTTGGCCATGGATGCATTTGGAATTTCAAATACAATGGCTTCATTGATTGCGAGTGCCGGTTTCATAATGTTTGGACTTATTTCAATTCCTATGGGTATTGTTCAATATAAAATTGGGAAAAAGAATGTGATGGTTCTTGGTTTAAGTGTATTTCTGATTGGTGTTTCAGTGCCAATTTTAGGTCTTTCTTTTCCCTTAATACTTTTAGCAGTATTTATTATGGGAGCAGGTGCTGCAATATTGCAAGTGGCTGGAAACCCTATCATGCGTGATATTTCTCCCGAAGGGAAATATTCTAGAAACTTATCTTTCGGGCAATTTATTAAAGCTATAGGTTCTCTTTCGGCAACATTGATTCCTGCTTTTGCAGCGGGGAAATTACTGTCTGATTATTTCCAATTTACACCCATTGGAGGCACTCCTCAGTTTGTCGAATGGCGATTAATGTTTCCTATTTATGCGGCTATTATTTTAATTACTGTCCTCATTATTTTATTCATGAAAGTAAAAGAAAAGGATAAAGGAAGTCAGCCAACTACTTTGGGAAGTAGTTTTAAAGCACTTAACGATAAATATATTTTAATGATGGTTTTAGGAATATTTTTATATGTAGGTGCCGAAGTTTCTATGTCTTCAAAAATCGGTATCTTTTTTAGCCAACATTATCATGTTGATTTATCGAAGATAGGAATGATTGGTGTAGGGGTCTTCTTTTTAGCTCTGACTATCGGACGTTTCTTGGGCAGTGTGATTTTAAATTGGATGAAACCAGCAAAATTTCTTTTGATTACCTGTCTTATTTCCATTGTTGGGATTGTTGGTTTATTTTTTTATAGTATTACCTTAGCTTGGGTTTCAGTATTTTTAATTGGAATTGGTTTTGCCAATATTTTCCCATTGGTATTTTCCATTACCGTTGATAAAATGCCCGAAAAAACAAATGAAATTTCTGGACTAATGGTCACAGCTATTGTAGGTGGTGCGATTGTACCAATCCTTACTGGGTATGTCGCAGATGTTAGTTTGCAACTTTCATTTTTAATTCCTTTAGTGTGTATTTTATACCTAACATTTATTGCATTTAAAATTTCAAAAACTAAAACTGTAACCAATTAATAATTCTATAAATGCAAATGATTAATGACCAACGAATTGTACTTACTTTAGATGCTGGGGGAACTAATTTTGTTTTTTCAGCCATACAAAATTGTAAAAATATCATAGACCCAATTAGTCTTCCTTCAAATGGAGATCATCTAGAAAAATGTTTACAAACAATAGTGGATGGATTTCAAAAAGCTCAAAGTTGTTTGGATGAAAAGGCGGTGGCCATAAGTTTTGCATTTCCCGGTCCAGCTGATTATCCCAACGGGATTATTGGCGATTTGGGTAATCTTCCTGCTTTTAGAGGTGGTGTCGCTCTTGGACCTTATTTGGAGTCTCAGTTTGAGCTTCCTGTATTTATCAATAATGATGGGAATTTATTTGCCTATGGTGAGGCCTTG
>JAOZUV010000133.1:1881-6120 GCA_029938505.1 Bacteroidales bacterium
AGAATAAATTATTGAAAGAGGTGGGGAGTCCGAAAAGATTCAAAAATTTAATTGGAATTACATTGGGAACTGGTTTTGGTGGAGGAATCGTTCATGATAAAAAACTTATTATTGGTGATAATTCAAATGCGAGCGAGGTTTGGCTATTGCGCGATATTCATAATCCAAATCGGAATATGGAGGAAAGTATTTCTATTCGTGCTATTCAAAATACCTATGCCGAAATAAGTGGATTTGATGCTTCTGAACTGACGCCTAAAGATATTTTTGGTATTGCTAGCGGAAAGATGAAAGGTGATGTAATGGCTGCTTTAAAAGCTTTTGAAAATTTAGGTAAAGCCTTGGGTGAGGCTATTGCAAATATTTCTACTATTATTGATGGACTTATTGTTTTGGGTGGTGGATTAGCAGGTGCTTATTCCTTGTTTTTACCAACTATGATAAATGCCATGAATGCAAAATTTAAGTGGGACGAAAATGAACTTCCACGATTAGCTACTGCCAATTATAATTTGGAAGATGATATTCAGCTTAAAAAATTCCTTGTCGGAGAAAGTACGCAAATCAAAATCCCAGATTCAGATAAAGTCATTTCTTATGATCCGGAGAAACGAATAGGAGTGGGGATCTCAAAAATTGGTGCAAGTGAAGCAATTGCCATTGGTGCTTATGTTTTTGCTCTCAATGAATTGGATAAATAAAGGCACCTTTTTAAAAGATAAATTTACTTTTTTTTATCCTCATCCTCTTTTCTTTTTTTCGCCATACTTATAATTAAAAAGAGGCCTCCTACTGCAATCATAACAGTTCCAAGAGAACCTGAATTATCTTTCATAGCTGTGCTGGCAGTTACCCCTAAAGCAATTAGTATTAAACTAATATAAAATGTTGTTTTATAACTTAATGCTTCTAGCCTTTTCATGGAATATTTAAAGTTTTAGTTTTTTAGTGGCTTTTGCCAATGCAATAAAAATAATAATCATAAATGCTGATTGTAGTATTAAGCTAATTTGTATGAATCCCCATTCCATTTTACAGCTTGCCCAATCAGCAATATCCTTTGATGAATCTTGTTGAAGCATATCAATGATGTTACTGTTTGCATAGTCCTGCTTAATGTCATGAAGGGCCAAAAAGTTCCCAAGTATTAATAGAAATACAACTGTACTTAAAATAAAAGCCCATCCAATAATTGATTCTTTTGATTTCATAATGTTTGGTTTTTACAAAGTCAATATTTTGATTATAATTGTTCTATGTTTTTTATAAAGTTAACAATCTTATTTACTAGTCCTGACTTTAAGGCTAATTTTGGGTTTTGATATGTTGACATATTTTGTTGCACATCGGCTTCACTCTCTTTTAAAATATGATTCATTTTATCAATGATTAGAAGCTTTGCTGTTGGTTTTGCAGCTGCAAGTAATTTTGCATCATTCTCACTCACGTGCAAATCAGTTGTTCCTTGGATAAGTAAAATGGGAATATTCAATTTTGCTATTTCTATCGAAGGGTCATATTTTATCCAAGAAATCATATATGGCTGAACGCTTGGGCGATATAATGAGATCAGACTGGGGTTGAAATTTGCTATTGTTTTGCCAATTCTAAGACTATCCAATATCCTATTTGATTCGTCCATAAGTGCAGGAGGTAATTTACCCTCTAGCTGTTCTTTTAGTATTTTATCTGCCGATTTTCCAGGTCCTGCTACAGAAATATATGCGGAAACAGGATTTTTTTCAGCAGCTATCATTCCTAATAATGAGCCCTCACTGTGACCTAATAGAATAATTTCAGAAAAACGCTCATCTGTTTTTAGCATTGAGATCCAATTCACAATATCCATAACATAGGTTTCAAAACGTAAATCGCTTTCACTCATCATGGCTGTTTTACTTGCGCCTATGCCTCTTTTATCATATCGTAATGTAGAAATTCCATTCATGGCGAAACCTTCAGCTAGCATTTTGTATGCATCAGAATGCACACCGGCTATTGAATTACAATTTCTGTCTGTTGGCCCAGAGCCAGCTATTATGATAACCAATGGGCTTGGATTAGATGTATTTGCAAGAGTCAATGTTCCGTGGATATCACCCGTCGAGGTTTTTAGAATAGTTTCAGATTCGGTAAAGTTTGTATCCGTATTTGTGTTTGAAAATGCAATTACGTTTACAAATAGTAAGCTTAATAAGATGATTAGGTTTTTCATGTCGTTTTATTTAAAGGTATTGTGAAATAATTATAAAGGCGATAAAAGCAATGATTATAAGATATGAATATGGATTCCCAAAATTGATCGTCCAACCCATTCCAACTACTCTTTTTGGAACCAGTATACGTTTATCATTACGATTCACATAAAATAAACCCACCCAATGATCGGAATAGCTTTCTTCCTTATTTTTCGAATTCTTATTTTCAGAGATATTCTTTTTGTTTTTTGTACGAATGATCAAAGAATAGATTACTGGTATCAAAAGCATCGAAACAAAAATGCCTATTGCAAAAACATATATTTCAAAATTTTGGGGCAGAATAAATATCAAAATAACTAGAATGATACCTGTGAAAAACCAAAGTAAGCCAATAAAGTTTTGTGTTTTCTTCCAACTGTTTTCATCCTTATTTGACCAAAGAAATCGACTACCTGTAAAATGATTGGGTCTAACATTCCTCATGTAATTTCCTAAAAGAGAGATCAAAAGAGCGATAGCAATAAAAATATATGTATTATTTACTTTAGCTTGTTGAATGGAATGGATGATGATAAAAAAGAGAGATGACAAAAAGACGGCTAAAATCAATCGCAATTGATCAAAAGTTTTACCCGACATAGTGAAGCTGTTGCGCTTGTATATTTTTGGGATGTATTTAAAAAAGTAATAAAATCCTACAGTAAAAATTAATAACCCGATCCCAATAATAGTCCTACTTCCGTAGTTATCTGGATTTCCTTCGATATCAAAATGGATGGGAATTATTTCGGGCAATGTATCCCATATATAAATAAAATATAAAAAGGGTGTCATCGAAATGCTACTAATGAATAATTCTCTTAAACTAATTTTCGTTTTCATTTTTAATTTTATTTGTTGTTAAATTGAACAAACCATTTTGCGATTTCATCCATTACGGTTGTATTCAGCGAATAATATATAAATTGGCCTTTTCGGATACCAATGACTAAATTGGCATGTTTTAAAATGGATAGATGGTGTGATATGCTTGGTTTTGTCATTTTAAATTTATCGGCAATATCCCCGGCAGTCATATCAACTTCCCTTAGCATTTCTAGGATGTCTCTACGTGTTTGATCGTTTAATGCCTTAAATAATGAGTTCATCGTATTTAGATGTTTAGACAAATGTCTAAATAATAAATCAAAAATCCAATTTTTTTTTTAAATATTTAAATACGATGAAAAATAGGGTAGTGGAATGAGTGTATGAAGATAAATAAAATTGTCAAAAACTACTAAAACCCGCATGCTTTATGACCCAATGTTATAGGCTGGTTTTTTTATTAACTATATCTAACATCTTTTTAATTAAAGCATCCCTTATAAAAATAGAGTATCTTTATAGTTGGTTTATACCATTTTTGATTTCAATCAGCCTTACCTCATTTTGCTGCTTAAATAATATAATCTTTCACTCCAGCAAATGATTTCTCATTGAATTACGGATTGTCGAGCCGACATTAATTTGTTTTATAACAAAATTAAGTTAGGAAAACTTATGAAAAAACTAATACTAGGAGTTATTGGAACTTCAAGAAAAGAAGATGAAAAGCGTGTCCCTATTCATCCGGAACATCTTTCACGTCTTCCAGAAGACATTCGCAAACAATTAATATTTGAAAAGGGATATGGTGCACCTTTTGGTTTAGATGATGAATATTTTGTTGCTCAAGCTGGAGGGGTGGCTTCTCGTCATGAATTATTAGCTGATGTTGGTTCTGTAATTATTGCTAAACCAGTGTTAGCTGATTTACAGGAAATACGTGAAGGAGGATTTATTTGGGGTTATCCGCATTGTGCACAGCAAGGTGACATTACACAAACTGCAATTGATCGAAAATTAACACTAATTGCCTTTGAAGACATGTTTGTTTGGTCTCCAAATGGTCAAATGGGCAGACATACATTTTATAAAAATAATGAAATGGCAGGTTATTGCGCAGTTATCCATGCATTACAATTAAGGGGTATTGATGGTCATTATGGTAACCAGC
>JAOZUV010000134.1 GCA_029938505.1 Bacteroidales bacterium
ACCTAATTTATTTTTCATCTACGATAGCAGGGTAGTAAAAGGACTAAAAAGGTTTTATAAAAATGTGCCAAAAGAGCATTCTTATTTTCTTGATTTTAAAAAAATTGACAACGAATATTCAAAATTTTTCCTAAAATGTTTTGATCTAAAAAACAAGATTAATAAAGAGTATAATATAGATTTGACTAATAGACAACTTGACAATTTGCTTATTGAAACACCTAACTAATTCATTAGCAAATTAGCAAATCAACTAATTAAATAATTATCCTTCTGTTAATATCTTTAAGTATGAATACGAATATCCTCTGGCAACCCAATCCTGAGAAGGCTACTGCATCGCAGATGCAGGAATTTCTCAAAAATATTTCAGAAAAATATCAGCTGAAAAAAGAAGATTATCCCACCCTTCACAAATGGAGCGTGGAAAATCCTGATAAATTTTGGGGCGAGTTTTGGGAATATTCAAAAATCAAATATTCTCAAGATTTTAGTTCGATTGTTGATGATTTTAAAAAAATGCCAGGAGCAAAATGGTTTAAGGGTGCTCGTTTAAATTATGCCGAAAATTTATTGCAACGCAGGGATGATAAAACGGCCATTATTTTCAGAGGTGAAGCCGAGGTAAAAAGAGAAATTTCTTATAAAGAATTATACGAACAAGTTAAAAGAATAGCAGCTGGATTAAAAAATCTAGATGTACAAAAAGATGATCGCGTGGCTGGATTTATGCCCAATGTTCCCGAGACTATTATTGCTATGTTGGCGGTTTCATCCATTGGTGCCATTTGGAGCTCATCCTCTCCCGACTTCGGTATCAAAGGGGTGTTGGATAGATTCAGTCAAATAAAACCCAAAGTAATTTTTGCTGCTGATGGTTATTTTTTTAAAGGAAAAAAATTCGATTCACAAGAAAAATTAAAAGGAATTCTGGATGAACTTCCATCCATCGAAAAAGTGGTTTTGGTAAATTATACGAATACTGTTGACACTGAACAATTTTCAAATGCCATTACTTTTGAGAATTTAGCTCAAGCTACAGATGAAGAATTAGTCTTTGAGCAATTACCCTTTGATCATCCACTTTATATTATGTACTCTTCGGGAACTACAGGATTACCAAAAAGTATTGTGCATTCTGCCGGAGGAACACTTATTCAGCATTTAAAAGAATTAAAATTGCATTGTGATTTGAAAGAAGATGATGTGCACTTTTATTTTACTACCTGTGGTTGGATGATGTGGAACTGGTTTGTGAGCTCACTTGCCGTTGGAGCAACTATCGTTTGTTACGATGGTAATCCATTTTATCCAAATCCGGATGCCTTGATCCATATGGCTAAAGAGCTAGATATTTCCATTTTTGGAACGAGTGCAAAATACATTGCCATGCTCGAAAGTGAAGGTGTAATTCCAAAAGAAATTTCAGATTTCCCCAAATTAAAAGCCATACTTTCAACAGGCTCTCCCCTATCGGATGAGAGTTTTGAGTATGTTTATAACGATTGGAAATCGGATGTTCAACTATCATCCATTGCAGGAGGAACAGATATAGTTTCTTGCTTTGTCCTCGGAAATCCTTTGCTACCGGTCTATAAAGGTGAAATCCAATGCAAGGGTTTGGGAATGGATGTGGATAGTTTCGACGATTCCGGACAAAGTATTACTGAAGATAAAGGCGAATTGGTTTGTAAAAAAGCTTTCCCCTCAATGCCTATTTATTTTTGGAATGATGCTGACGGACAAAAATATCATAGCGCTTATTTTTCCGAATATCCCAATATCTGGCATCATGGCGATTATATTTTAATTAGCGAACACGGTGGCATCACCATGCATGGGCGCTCAGATGCAACTTTAAATCCCGGAGGTGTACGAATCGGCACGGCCGAATTATACCGAGCCGTCGAAAATATGGAAGAAATTAATGATTCAGTTGTTATTGGACAAAAATACGAGGATGATGAACGAGTAATTTTATTCGTAAAAATGAATGAAGAATTCGAACTTAATGACGAAATCCAAAAGAAAATCCGTTCGGCAATTCGTTCAAGCTGTAGCCCACGACATGTACCAGCTCTTATCCTTGAAACACCCGATATACCTTACACTATCAACGGGAAAAAAGTGGAGGTAGCCGTCAAAAAAATCATCCACGGTGAGGATGTTAAAAATAAAGACGCACTCTCAAATCCAGAATCTTTGGAGTATTTTAGGGATAGATTGTAATCATGTTTTTAAAAAACCCACAACCTAAGTTGTGGGTTAAAATCAAACTTTATATTTATGGAATTGATTAGCCATTATACATCCGCAAAAACTGCAATTAATTGTATCCTTCCAAAGGAATCATTAAAATTTAATGAATTAAAAAATACTAATGATCCATGGGAGTATAAAAAAAACCTTTATGTCCAACTTAGTGAAAATATGTTAGATGTAAGGGACAGATTCAGAATGATGGATGAAATAACCACTTACATTGAAAACATTAAATCTATAAGTTTTACCAAAGATTTTCCAAAAGAGAAAGAAAGATGTTTTTGTAATCAGCTAATGTGGTCTCATTATGGCGATAATCATAAAGGAGTTTGTTTGATTTTTGACAGAGACAAATTAGTTAAATTAATAAAAAAAACAAAAAATGGTGTATGTTTAAGCCAGCCAAATCAAATAACTTATTCTCTCCCAAAAGAGAAAGACTATCCAATAAATACAAATAAAAATATTCAAGAATTTGTTATAGAAAATTCTGATGATTTAATATTTACTAAAAATAAGGCATGGAATTATGAGAAGGAATTTCGGCTTGTATTTCTTCCAAATAAAGATAAATTTATAAATAGAAGCTTTTCTATTAAAAATATTTCAGATGCCTTAGCTGCGATAATATTAGGAGGAAATTGTTCAGAGAATGATAAATGTGCTATTGAAAAACTTTATAAAAAAACTTACTCTGAAGCCGAGTTTTTGAAAATAATCTATGTTAAGCCAGAGAGATTGAAAATAGAAAAAATTTTCGATGAAGGTTGTGTATCATTCTGTTGTGATAAAATATTAACATAACCTACATTTATTTATCAAAAACTACTGACTGTACATAAAAATAAAGATGCCTTATCTAATCCTGAATCTTTGAAATATTTTAGGTATAGATTGTAGTTGAAATATCTGGGCATTTCGACTCCGCTCAATGTCCAGAGAAAATATGCCCGTCATGCTGAATTTAATTCAGCATCTTTCTTTAAATTTTTTCAGATTCTGAAATGTTTCAGAATAAAAGGGGTGTCACCCTACAGGGTGACACCCCTTCTTTGTAAAAACCCACAACTTAAGTTGTGGGTTTTTGCGGTATATATCCTATTTATACTCCTGAATCTCTATCTCTTCTTTCATAACCCTTAAACCATTCAAGGCAATGGCCTCAAAATCATTTTTACTTGGGTAAAGAGCAATTGGAGCAATTTTTTCAATGCGTTTGGTAACATTATCAAGAAAACGTTCACTATTAAAAATGTAGCCGGAAAGAATAATAGCATCTACATTTCCTTCTAAAACAGTAAACATAGAACCAATTTCTTTAGCTACCTGATATGAACAAGCATAGGAAACAAATATGGCTTTTTCATCGCCAGATAAAAGTCGCTGATCGATCTCATCTGTATTATCTGTTCCAAGATAAGCTTGATAACCTCCACCACTAGTAATCAAATTATACATCTCATCTTCGGTATATTTCCCGCTATAACAAAATTTAATTAGTTCGCCAGTAGGCAAAGAGCCAGCTCGTGTAATTCCAAATGGACCATCCCCATCCAAAGATTGGTTCACATCAACCACACGACCATTTTTATGTGCCCCAATGGAAATTCCTTTGGTACCCACATAAACCACAATAAGACTTAGTTCATCGTACTTTTTACTAACAGATTTTGCGTATTTCCGTGCAAAATGCTTATGACTAAGTGCATGAAAACGAGATTTTCTAGGAAAATCAGGATGTCCACTCAAACGAGCTACTTCGTCAAATTCATCCACCACCACAGGGTCAGCCATCAAAGCTTTTACACCTAAATCATCGGCAATTTCTTTAGAAATTAATCCACCCAAATTAATAGGATGTCGACCTTTTATATTAGCTTTTAAATCAACTATCATTTTTTCATTGACTTGATAAACGCCAGATTTAACTGGATTGATCAAACCTGAACGAGACATCACAAGATTAACCTTTGAAATATCAATATCATTCTCTTTTAAAACATTTATAACCGCTTCTTTTCTGTATTGAAACTGATCAATAATTTTATCAAATTGATCCAACTCTTCATCAGAATGCTTAATATTTTTCAGAAATGACATCTCAGATCCATGATAAATCGCCACAAAAGTCGATTTTTCTTCAGGATAAATTACAAGTATTTTTTTTGCAAACATAAAATAACAATCTTTAGTGATATGATAATTTTTCTAACCCAAATTCAATCTGCGAGCAAGCAAATTTACATTTTTTTACATATTCCTCCTATACTGTCCACCCACTTTAAATAAAGCATTGGTAATCTGACCAATTGAACAATATTTGGCTGCTTCCATCAAAATTTCAAAAACATTTTCATTTCGCATAGAAGCCAATTGTAACTCTTTCAGCCAATGATCAGACTCCTCTTTCCAGGTTTTATGCAACTGACTCAACATCCTAATTTGATATTCTTTTTCAGTTTTTGTAGCACGGATAACCTCGCCTGGTAAAACAGTAGGCGATCCTTTGGATGAAAGGAAGGTATTCACACCCATAATAGGCAATTTACCACTATGTTTCAGGGTTTCATAATACAATGATTCTTCCTGAATTTTACTCCGCTGATACATAGTTTCCATAGCTCCTAAAACGCCTCCCCTTTCGGTGATACGATCAAATTCAGAAAGCACAGCCTCCTCAACTAAATCAGTCAATTCTTCAATAATGAAGGAACCTTGCAATGGGTTTTGGTTTTTAGCTAATCCCAACTCATGATTGATAATCATTTGAATAGCCATCGCTCTTCGAACTGATTCTTCAGTTGGAGTAGTAATTGCCTCATCATAAGCATTTGTATGTAAGGAATTACAATTATCATAAATCGCATACAAAGCCTGAAGCGTAGTCCGAATATCATTAAAATCAATTTCCTGGGCATGCAACGAACGACCCGAAGTTTGAATATGATATTTTAATTTTTGAGACCTATCATCAGCGCCATATTTTATTTTCATGGCTTTCGCCCAGATTAATCTTGCAACTCTTCCAAGAACTGAATACTCAGGGTCAATTCCGTTAGAGAAGAAGAAAGATAGGTTTGGGGCAAATTTATTCAAATCCATTCCGCGTGAAGCGTAATATTCTACATACGTAAAACCATTGGCCAAAGTAAATGCCAATTGCGAAATTGGATTGGCACCGGCTTCAGCTATATGATAACCTGAAATAGAAACCGAGTAAAAGTTTCGAACATATTTTTCAATAAAATACTGCTGAACATCTCCCATCAAACGAAGGGAAAAATCAATCGAATAAATACAAGTATTTTGTGCTTGATCTTCTTTTAAAATATCAGCTTGAATCGTTCCTCGAACACTGCAAAGCGTATCAGCTTTAATCTTTTCATAAATTTCTTTGGATAATACCTGATCACCGGTAACTCCCAACAACATTAATCCTAAGGCATCATTCCCTTCAGGAAGTTTTCCTTGATAAGCGGGTCTTTTTGTTCCTCTATCTTCGTATATTTTTGTAATTTTCTTTTCAACCTCTTTTTCCAATCCTTGCTCCTTAATATACAATTCGCATTGCTGATCGATGGCGGCATTCATAAAATAACCCACCATGGTTGGTGCAGGACCATTAATGGTCATCGAAACCGAGGTTTTGGGATCGGCTAAATGAAAACCAGAATATAATTTTTTGGCATCATCTAAACAGCAAATTGACACCCCTGAATTCCCTACTTTTCCATAAATATCAGGTCGCCTGTCAGGATCTTCACCATAAAGCGTTACTGAATCAAAAGCCGTCGATAATCTTTTCGCAGGCAAGCCTAAAGAGACATAATGAAAACGACGGTTAGTACGCTT
>JAOZUV010000135.1 GCA_029938505.1 Bacteroidales bacterium
TATAAAATCAAAATCTAATCCAGTAGATAGTAACAATCCATGATCATAATCGATACCTGAATAAAGTGTATCGCCTTTAAATTGATGCCACTTATACGAAAAGTCAATGTCGAAAATGTCGAAAAAATACTTTTGGTATCCAAGAGATAATTCTGTTTCATAAGTATTTATTCTAGCATCTATATAATTTGAATAGGAGAATGAATGCCAAATTCCATTCTTAGCAAAAAAGTAGACGTCGCCCATTATTGTTGGCATTTTTAGATCTAGAAAGTTTTTGTTTTTGGTGTTATCAGTGCTATAACTAAGTCCGAACATTATCAAATGAGTATCTTCCTGAATGAGAAGTGTATCACTTATATTTTGTTCTTGATTTGTATTTTCAGTTTGTGCATAAATACTAGAGAATCCAATACTGAAAATTATTAGTAATATCAGATGTTTGAACATGAATATAAATTAAATCCTATCTTTTCTTTCTGCGAATTTGTTTCTTTCTAATAGCTGTTCTGAGTTTTTTCTT
The DNA here is from genome assembly GCA_029938505.1 of Bacteroidales bacterium. The sequence goes on from JAOZUV010000135.1 coordinate 524, forward strand.
TTGAATATTAGATTTTTGTTTCATCAATATTCTTTTTTTATTATTGGCTTGAGGTACTCTCTTTACCTTTTTTTGTTCAGTGCGAGGAGTCTTCTTTTTTTCTTGCACAGAATTATTTTTGGCATTTTGCCCCCAGGCAATATTCGTAAAGAGGATGATTAACAGAAGTCCAATAATTTTTCTTAGTTTCATATCTGTGAAATTATTTAATAAAGATACAAATTAATTTATTTTTTTGTGAAATTCATCCCCATTCGATGAATGAGGATGAAAGGAGTTTGTCTTTTTTTATAGAAACCAAAACTAAAATTAGAAAAACCTAAGTGTTGACAAACTATATATAAGTGAGTATTAATTATTTTAGCGATTTCTTCCAAGTTCAATAACTTCGGTTACTCCATTGGTTGTAACTTCTGCGAGATTATCACAAGTGCCATCTCCAAAATCAATAGTAATTTCAATATCTGGACTTCGAGTGATATTAACAATTCCACTTACAGGATGTCTAAAACAACCTAATTCATGGATACGAACTAAAGCTTGGGAAATTACGCTTGAAAATGTATTCCCATCTGCATCACTTCCTGATGAATTGCCTGTTACGTGAATCACGTCATCAAATTTAATTCTCGTGTCTGAACCTTCAACAACCTCACGATTGCGTTTTGCTGACCATATAATTGTTCCACCTGCGTTTGCTAAAATAATGCTCCCATTATCTGTCATTTCTTGTACTCGGTTATCATTGGTATTTATATAGCCACTAATGGTTTTTGTTCCAATTACTTGATTGTCATTAACAAAATAGTTTTCAAAAGTATGAGTAACTTCATATCCGCCATCCCAAAAATGATTTCCATATCTGGTTATGATAATTTTTCCTCTACGTTCACGATCATCTGCTCCTAAACAATTTACATCTCCAAAATCAATTACCATGACCATAGTGTCTTTAGCTTCATTAATTTCTCTTGTGATAGTTACACATTCTGTAAGACGAAATAAATTTCTGCCATGAAGAGTTAAGGTGTCGTGATGTCGACGATTATGAAAGCCATGTCCTCTGTGATTTTCATTTACTCCATTTTTAAGTTGGCTGTTTTCAATGATATCTTCCACACTAAAAATTGCTTCGTCTGTAATCTCGCTTACTTCATCAAAAGCTTCAGCGGCTATTGTTTGCTCAATGGCAGTAGCAACCTCTGTTTTAATATCAATTTCATTATCAGTGGTATCAGTTTTATTGCAGGATGTAAATACTAATAATGAGAATGTAATTAGTAATCCAAATGATTTAAAAAGATTTTTTAATGATTTCATGATTATAAGTTTGTTAATGAAAATTTATATTTACGATAGCAAACATATAATCAGAAGATGAAGCGAAAATGAAGACAATTGAGATTAATAAGAAATTTCAAATTTTAATAAATGGGAAAGCTGAAAAAATAAAGGATGTTCCCAAATTAGTAAACATCCTTTATAGGAGGTTGTTAAATGATGCTGAAGCCTATAGTTGCAACGAATTGTTTAATTTTTGTTTGATATTTGCCTTCTATATATAGTGGTCCAGCTTTAAGTCCTGTGCCAATTTCGAAAAGAAGATTGCTATTTGTTGTCTTTGTTGAATTTCCTGATATTGTTGTTTTACTAGAAAGTGTATTATTTGCTAATCCGGCAAGGGCATAAATCCTAATCTTTGGGATTTTTATCAGATAATAGTGTAAATCAGCATTTATTGAATAATAAGTATTTTTGATTTTTGTGTCTGTGAACTCATATTTGCTAGGTAAGTAATATGATACACCGCCAGAAATACCAAATTTACTAATTCCAACTACAGCTCTTACATTTACCCCGTACCCAGTGGTTACAGTGGTTGCATCGTCGAATTTTATTTTTGTACCGGCTGTTGCTCCAAACCCAAGATCAATATTTTGTGAAAAAACGCTGCTTGTTAGTACTACTATAGCGCAAATTAAAAAAATGTTTTTTTTCATAATTGAAGTTTTATTTATTGTTTGACTCCCTCTAAAAGGTATTAATTTTAATATTGATGTCTGTCAAATATATCAAATGAAACCATTTAATACAAGTGTTTAGTATCTTGGAATTTCGATACCACTAATATTCCGGTATAGATTTATGGCATATTTGTCAGTCATACCAGCGATAAACATCGTTATATTTAAAATGTTTTCGTAATCAGATTCAAATGGTTTTCCGTCGAGATTAAAATATTGCGAAGGAATGAGTTTATAAATGCGCTTGTATTTTGGGTGTTTTGGATTTTTATAGGCATTTATAAATAAATCCAGCAAATCAGGTAAAACCTTAAAGCCAGCAGATTCAATTTTAACGACAGATTTATATTGATAAATATCGTTTATACTTCGTAATTGAATTTTCTTTAAAATTGCTTTTTCAGGGATGTGGTCGATGAGGCTTTGGTGAAAATCACCTGCCAAAATAGCTTCTTCATTTTTTATAAAAACCTGAGCACTATTATAAATTAGATGATTGATTACTTTAGCTCGTAAATAGCTAATTTTACTTCGTTCCTCATGAATATTACTGTATTTAATCTCACTTTCGCTCCATTTTTCTTTTAGTATTTCTAAAAATAATTTTTCAATTTCCAGAAAAGGAATAATTCCTAAATTAAAACCATCTTCAAAATCTACTATGCGATAACAAATATCATCGGCTGCTTCAACGATATAAGCAAAAGGATGACGTCTCCATACATTTTGATAGTTTCCAAAAGGGTGCATCCCTAGAGTGTTAGCGATTTGGTCAAAGGTTTCAATCTCTGTTTGAAAAATACCGTATTTCTTCAAAAATGAAATCTTTGTATCTTTCAAATTGGGTAAGGACGTTTTGGGATATTTTGTAAAAGTAGCATAGGTTAAATAAGTCAAACCCAATCCACCTTTTAGCGAAGTTTGAGCAGCTAAGCTATTGGCAAGTAATCGAAAACCTGCTGCATTTCCTTCAAAGTTTTGTAGGTCGTTCAGTTCGTCTTTTGAAAGATTTGCCAATAAAGGCTTGTTTCCATTTTCTTTAAAAAAATAAGAAATAGCTTCTTCTCCGGCATGACCAAAAGGAGGATTGCCAATGTCGTGAGCAATACATGCAGCACCTATTACAGCACCAAAATCATGAGAAGATACTCCTCGTTTTTTTAAAATAGGATGTTTTTTAATCATCTCATTCCCCACGATAGTTCCTAAAGAACGGCCTGCTGATCCAGCTTCCAAGCTATGTGTTAGGCGGTTGCGAACATGATCTGAATTTGGGAAGGGTAAAACCTGTGTTTTATTTTGTAAACGACGAAAAGGAGTGGAGAAGATGATACGATCATAATCTCGTTGAAATTCGTTACGGGCTAGGCCAGTGTTTGAATTTTTATTTTCTTCTCCTAATCGAGTGGTGTTAAATAATTCTTCCCAGCGCATAATTCAATTTTCGTAATTAATGATATGTAAACTTAATAAATAATTGTTGAATGCTTTCTGGATTATCTGTAAATAAAAAAGCTGTCCCTTTTTTAAAAGAAACAGCTCCACTAATATTTATAATGAATTATTTTACTGGTCCAATAGGTAAAATCACTTTTCCATAAACCTCATTGATCACTTGAGCCATGGCACCATAAATAGCAATTGATCCGCAAATAATTCCGTCGATGCCTGCAATACGCTCAATGATATGACTATCTGTGAATTTTGCAGCAGCTAAGAGGAAAAATAATGCAACTAAAGTTCCAAATGCTAATTGAAGCATTCTGTTTAGTTTTAACGTTCCTACAAACATGAAAGAAGAGAATATTCCCCAAAGCACAAGATAATATCCAACAGAAATTGCAGTTGAAGAAAATTTACTATCAGAAAACATATTAGGAAGTAACCAAATTGTGCATAATGAAATCCAAAAGAAACCATAAGCCACAAAAGCTGTCATTCCGAAGGTGTTATTCTTTTTAAATTCTAAAACACCAGCAATAATTTGTGCAAGACCTCCAATAAAAATCCCCATGCCAATAATCATAGCGTCAAGGCCATACAAACCAGCATTGTGAAGATTAAGTAAAACGGTGGTTAGTCCGAAACTTAGAAGACCCAATGGTGCAGGATTTGCAAATTGGTCTTTAATTGATATTGATTGTTCCATTTTGTAAAATAAATTAGGTTTGGTTTTTAAGCCCGCAAAAGTAAAATATTTGTTTATCTATACATACAATTATTTATATTTCAATCATATTTAGAATGAAAACATATAAAAAAGATTGAGCATAAAAAAGCCTGAATATATATATTCAGGCTTCAATAATTGAAAAAGAGATGCTGAAATAATTTCAGCATCTCAACAGTTTTATGAAAATAGATTCTGAATCAAGTTCAGAATGATAATCAAAAATATTTAATTTGAATTTTAACAAATTCTTGGAAGTTGTTCGCCAGCAAGCATATCGATAATTCGTTTACCACCAATACCAGTCTCTATCCAACCTTTGCCATGATGATTATCAACAATTTCGCCAATAATACTGGCTTCTTTTCCAAAAAAGTTGGCGTGCATAATTGCTAGAACATTGTCTGAATCCTCTTTAGAAACAACCATCACTACTTTGCCTTCATTCGCCACATAAAGTGGATCAAATCCTAGTAATTCACACATACCGCGCACACCTTCTTTGACCACTAATGCTGATTCGTCAACCTCTAGTCCGTAGTTTCGTTTTTCAACCAATTCGGTTAAAACTGTTGCCACACCACCACGAGTAGCATCACGCATAAATTTTACATTGGCACCACTATCAAGTATTTCAGCAATCATATGATTTAAACAAGCACAATCAGACTCTATTTTCGCACGGATATTTAATTCATTTCTGGTACTCATAATGGTCATCCCATGATCGCCAATACTACCGTTAATAATTATTTTATCTCCAAATCCAACATTTTCACCACTGCTAATGTGAATGTGTTTTTTATCTAAGATTCCAATTCCGGAAGTATTGATAAAAACTTTATCGGCTTTACATTTATCCACCACTTTAGTGTCGCCAGTTACGATCAGGACGTTTGCTTTTTTGGCTTCCTCTGCCATGCTTTCAGCAATCTCTTCCAGATCGGTCAAAGGAAAACCCTCTTCGATGATAAAGCCAACAGACAAATACAAAGGTTTTGCCCCACTTACTGCCAAATCGTTAACCGTTCCTGCAATGGCAATTTTACCAATATTTCCTCCTGGAAAAAATATGGGGTCAACCACATACGAATCTGTTGTGTATGAAATATTTGTTGCATTGATTTCTAACAATGCTGAATCTGTTTGTTTTTGTAAAATAGGATTGCTGAAATGCTTTACAAAAATATTCTTAATCAGATCGTGTGAAAGCTGACCACCCGAACCGTGACCAAGTAAAACTTGTTTATTTTTCATTTGAATTTTTTATTTTATTGTGAAGCCATTCTCTTGAGGATGGCTTCACTTATATATCGACGATCTGAAATTTGCTATTCTCTGTTAAATCTGTAATATGCATTACAGGCTCCTTCGTGAGAAACCATG
>JAOZUV010000136.1 GCA_029938505.1 Bacteroidales bacterium
CCTCTCATTTTAGCCATCGAAAAATGTTGTTTATATCCAGGGCTGTTTCCCCACCAACCATCGTTAGTGATGATGAAAATGGCTTGAGCTCCATTGCGTACAAACTTGGAGGTAAACTCGCCATAAATTGATTCGTAACAAATAATAGTTCCAAGCTTTTGTTTTTCTTTTGTGATGAAATTTTTACGTTCATCATCTGTTTTTAGTGTACCGATAGTACCACCCATATTAATGGCTAGTTTTTCTAACGGACGTAAAATTCGCCATGAAGGCATCATCTCAACACCTGGTGTTAGCTTGGATTTATGATAAATTTGAATGGATTCAAAGCCTTCAAAATATAAGGCAGCATTATAGGCAAAATAATAACCAGGGCCGTTCATAAACTTACGTGCAGCATGGTCAAGGGTATCGGCATTATAGGCATATTGATGTGTGGATGCGCCAATGATAAGCTTTGAGCTAGGGAAATTTTGAATCATATAATTTCTCAGCATATCGATTGAAGAATAATTTTCCAATCGCTCTTCAAACATAGAATGTTCTTGGTTAGCCGATTCAGGACAAATCAAAAAATCAACTTTGTTATCCATTTTTTCGCTCGCCAAAGTAGTGATACGATCAATGACTGTACGAGGGTCTAATTCGTATTGCTCGCTATAAGGATCAAGATTTGGCTGAACAATCACAATATCCAGTGGATTTTCTTTTTCTTCATATTGATAATAGATAAAAAGAGAAATGATAATTGGGATAATCATCACTGATAATACTGTAGCAGCTGGGAAATAATCAGTTCGTTTAAAGCCTTTATTTTCTTTAATTCGGAGGATGAATTTATAGATAAGTAAGTTAACTAAAAGCACCCAGAATGTTCCTCCGAGAGCTCCTGTAAATTCATACCATTGAATCCATTTATGCCACATAGCAAAGCCATTACCCAAGTTTAACCAAGGAAATGAGAGCTCCCAATTGAGATGAAATAATTCAAATGTAATCCAGAAAAAGATGAGCATAAAATGGCCTTTATCTGCACCATATAAATTACGCCTGCTGATGTGATAAGCCGTAAAAGTAATGGACATTAAGGAGGCATTGAAGGTCAAAGCACCAATTCCTCCTCCAAAGGTGGAGTTCATTACCCAATATCCTACCAGTAAATTGAACAACATAAAGGCAGGGAAAACAAAGAAAAATACACTAAACCGACCAATTTTTTTTTTATTCTTCAGTAAATAATCATCCACAAAAAAGAGTGGAACAAAAGCAAAAAATAAAAAGAAAGGAAGTCCGTTTAAAGGCCAGGCAATAGAAAGAAGGACTCCAGCCAACAGACTAAGCGCAAATAAATGTTTTTTTTTCATTGGGGAATCAATTTGTAAAGCAAAGATAAATTTTTTAAAGAAGAATTTAGATATTAGATGCAAGACTTTAGAGTTAAGCCTCCTAAAGTTTGGTAGATAAAACTGTCATATCGAAGAAGCGAAGCGACTGAGATATCTCATTAAAATTCTGTCTCATTCCGGACTTGAGATTTCTCCTCGCCTATAGCGAGATCGAAATGACAAAATCCAATATCTAGCGTCTAAAGTCTAATACAAGAATTTATTATAAGGATAACGCTTTGCATGCATCTCTTTTACATGCTTATAAATGATGTCTCTAAATTCGTGGTAATTTTCTTTTTTGGTAGCCGAGATAAAAATTGTAGGGGCGTTGATCTTTGCCATCCAGGTATTTTTTAAATCTTCAAGAGTATAATTTTCTTTAGTAACAGGAGTGAGATCATCCTCTTCTTTTTCCACGAAAGTGTAGGCATCAATTTTATTAAAAACCAATATAGTAGGTTTGTCAATGACCTCAATATCTGCTAAGGTCTGATTCACAATATTTATCTGTTCCTCAAAATCGGAATGCGAAATATCCACTATATGAATCAATACATCGGCTTCTCTAACTTCATCCAAAGTTGATTTAAAAGACTCCACCAAGCCATGTGGTAATTTGCGAATAAATCCTACAGTATCGGTTAATAAGAATGGCAAATTATCGATCACAACTTTACGAACGGTGGTGTCGAGCGTGGCAAATAATTTGTTCTCAGCAAACACATCTGATTTGCTCAAAAGATTCATAATAGTAGATTTCCCCACATTGGTATATCCTACTAAAGCCACACGAATTAAACTCTCACGGTTTTTACGTTGAGTCACTTTTTGTTTGTCGATAAGTTTCAATTTCTTTTTCAATAAAGAAATTTTATCACGAATAATTCGTCTATCTGTTTCAATTTCTGTTTCACCCGGTCCACGCATTCCAATTCCTCCACGTTGACGCTCGAGGTGAGTCCACATACGCGTTAAGCGAGGCAATAAGTAATTATATTGAGCCAATTCAACCTGTGTACGAGCATGAGCTGTACGAGCACGTTTGGCAAAAATGTCGAGGATTAAATTGGTACGATCTAAAATTTTACATTTTAAGGCTTTTTCCACATTCCTTAACTGAGAAGGATTCATCTCATCATCAAAAACAGCCAATTTAATTTCGTTGTCTTCAATGTATTTGGCAATTTCTACTAATTTTCCTGTTCCCACAAAGGTTTTAGGATTGATCATTGGTAAACTTTGTACAAATCGTTTTACAGGATTTCCCCCAGCGGTGTCTACCAAAAAGGCAAGCTCGTCAAGGTATTCCTTTACACGATCAGCATCCACTTCTTTAGTCAAAACTCCGATTAGAATCGTTTTTTCTGGTGCTGGTTTTGAATGATCAATTAGATGTCCCATATTTAAAATTGTCTGAAACCAATGATTTCGCGTACCTCTTTAATGGTTTGTGAAGCGCTTTCGCGAGCTTTCTCAGCACCATTTTTTGCTACTTTTCTGAGCAAATCGGTATTGTTTGTAAAGTATTCAATTTTCTCGCGGAAAGGCTCCGTATATTTGATCATATCCTCGGCTAATTGTTTTTTCAAATCGCCATAGCGGATTTCGCATTTATTATATAAATCATCAAAATGTTGAACTGTATCAGGAGTAGATGCAATCTTCATTAATGTGAAAAGATTTTCAATGGCATCTGGTTTCACTTGGTTCATCTCAGTTGGTCCGCTATCGGTTACTGCACGCATAATTTTTTTGCGCATTTTAGTAGGATCTTCAGCCAAATAAATGGCATTGCCTTCGCCTTCCGATTTCCCCATTTTACCACTCCCGTTTAATCCAGGAACTTTAACCAAAGCCTCACCAAAATTATAGGCTGAGGGAATAGGGAAATAATCGACTTTATAAATACGATTAAAACGACGAGAAAAAGTGCGCATCATCTCTAAGTTTTGTTCTTGATCTTTTCCAACTGGAACTTTAGACGCGCGATGAATGATTACATCAGCAGCCATCAAAGTAGGGTAGGTGAGTAAACCAGCATTTACGTTTTCAGGTTGTGAGCGTACTTTATCTTTAAAAGAGGTGCAACGTTCTAACTCTCCTACATAAGCATTCATATTCAACAACAAATAAAGCTCGATAATTTCGGGCACATCGCTTTGAACATAAATAGTCGATTTTTCGGGATCAAGGCCACAGGCTAGGTACTCTGATAAAACAGTTTTAACGCTAGCATGAAGATTTTCGGGCGTAGGATGAGTGGTCAGCGAATGATAATCAGCGATAAAAAAATAGCAGTTTTGCTCCTCCTGCATTTTTACAAAATTCTTAATAGCACCTAAATAATTTCCTAGGTGTAAATTTCCTGTTGGTCTGATTCCGCTAACTACTGTTTCCATGAATGCAAAAATATAAAAAATGCGGGTTTTTAAGAACAAAACCCGCATTGATGAATAATTATTTTAAACTACATCTTTATTTCATCGTCCTTACTGTTGAAAAACTTATATTCCAACAAATGGTATGAAGTCATTGGCTGAATTTTTATCCATTTTTTATACTTGCTATACCATTTCATGCGCATCGAATACAATCCTTTTGTGAGAAAGGCATGCATATATGGATGTAGGCAGATTTTCAATGATTTCTCATTTTGGTCGTGCAATAAGTAACGGATATTATTTTCAATCTCATCAGTAATCATGATGCTTGGCTTGATTTTGCCAGTACCTTCACAAACAGGACATGCTTCCAGAATTTCGATATTCATCTCGGGTCTAACTCGCTGACGCGTAATTTGAACCAAGCCGAATTTACTTGGAGGAAGAATGGTATGTTTTGCATGGTCTTTCGACATTTCATCCTTCAATTTTTGGTATAAAGCACGACGATTTTTGCCTTCGTGCATATCAATGAAATCAACCACAATGATACCACCCATATCGCGCAAACGAAGCTGACGTGCAATTTCAATAGCCGATTCGATGTTTACATCCAATGCATTTTTCTCTTGGCTATTATCTTTTTTCACGCGGTGACCACTATTTACATCAATCACATGCATGGCTTCGGTATGCTCAATAATTAGGTAAACACCACTTTTAATGGTTACTGTTTTACCAAACGAACTCTTGATTTGTTTATCAATTCCTAAGAATTCAAAAATATTTTTTTTGCCCTTATAGAGCTTAACAATATCCACTTTATCAGGGGCGATGGTACGGATATAGTTTTTAATGTCTTCGTAAAGAATAGGATCGTTGATATGAATATTATTGAAGGATTCATTCATTAAATCCCGTAGAATTGCGGAGGTGCGATCTAATTCGCTGACAATTTTTTGAGGAATTTTTGCACTTACTAATCGTTTGGTGAGCGAATTCCATTTTTCAATCAAATTTCGAAGGTCAGTATCTAATTCAGCTACCTTTTTATTTTCGGCAACGGTACGGATAATAACTCCAAAATTATTTGGTTTAATACTACTGATGAGTCGCTTGAGTCGATTTCGCTCATCTGCATTTTTAATTTTTTGTGAGATGGAGATTCGACTAGAAAAGGGTACGAGTACCAAAAACCTTCCGGCAAATGATATTTCGGAAGAAATCCGAGGACCTTTCGTAGAGATTGGTTCTTTAGCTATTTGAACTAAAACTTGTTGGTTCGAAGAAAGAACTTGTGTAATTTTCCCTGTTTTGTCGATGTCTGGCTCAAGCTTGAAAGTATCAAGTTGAGGTTTTTGATTTGCTGGTCCATGTTGTACTGCTTTACTAAATTTGTTCAGCGAACGTACTTGTGGGCCTAAATCCAAATAATGCAAAAATGCATCTTTTTCGTATCCAACATCAACGAAGGCGGCATTTAATCCGGGCATAATTTTCTTAACCCTTCCTAAATATACATCTCCTACTGAGTAATTATTATTGTTCTGTTCTTTATGTAACTCAACAAGGAATTTGTCTTCTAAAAGTGCTATTTCAACCTCCGAAGAATTGGCATTTATAATTAATTCCTTATCCACAATAAGAATATTTTAAGTGTCTTTATTTAATTGATTATATCATATCAATAATTTATAAAGAGGATCAACATAAGCATACATAAAAGATCACATGAAACATTAAGCTTCATGTGATCATAAAGATAATCAAAAGAAATTCTTATTTCTTTTTATGTCTGTTTTTTCTTAAACGCTTTTTGCGTTTGTGAGTTGACATTTTATGTCTTTTTCTCTTCTTCCCGCTTGGCATAATACTTAATTAAATTATTTAACGTTGTTTTTCACTTCATTAACAAAAGTCTTTGCAGGCTTAAAAGAAGGAATGTTGTGTGCAGGAATAATGATAGTTGTATTTTTTGAAATATTTCTTCCAGTTTTTTCTGCTCTTCTTTTTATAGTGAAACTCCCAAAACCTCTTAAATAAACGTTTTCTCCTTTTACCATAGAGTCTTTAACAGCGTCCATAAAAGCTTCAACTGTAGCCTGAACAGCTACTTTTTCAATCCCAGTTTTGTTTGCAATTTCCGCAACGATTTCTGCTTTTGTCATGTCTTTATATTTTTTAATGATTTGATAATAAGTTTTCTTTAATCGGGCAGCAAAGATATGCTTTTTTTATCTGAATTTAAAAACTTTAAAAAACTTTTTTATTTCTAAGAAGCTCTATATAAATTTGTTCCAATTATGAGAGATA
>JAOZUV010000137.1 GCA_029938505.1 Bacteroidales bacterium
ATTTTTGTTTCAAGTCGGCAGGTAGCAAAGCTGATTCGGCCTGATAAGAACGATACAATTTATCAATCTCACTATATTTAGCTTCAATTTCTTTTTGCCAACGAAGCGAAAGTTCATTCAAAATATCTTGAGCATCATTATATTCCGGGATATTTTTAAGAATATAATCGGTATCAACATAGGCATGCTTTTGTGCAAATGACAAAGTGCAAACACTTATCAGAAGCAATATTATTAACGTTATTTTTTTCATATCATTTAATTTTACAATATAATCGCAAAAAGTTTGCCATACTAGTCAATTGATTTATTCATAGAGAAGTGGAAGTGGGCTCCATTTGCATCAGGACTACCCGGAATTTGATCAAACCCATAACCCCAATCAAGACCAAGGAAACCAAACATTGGCATAAATATCCGAATACCGACACCCGCTGTTCTATAAAGATCGAAAGGATCATATTCATTCAAACTACCCCATGCATTCCCTGCTTCCACATAGGCTAAAGCATAAATGGTAGCACTTGGATTTAATGAAAGTGGGTAACGTACTTCTAAAGTGTATTTTGTATATACAGAACCACCATTAATTGTGTTTGCAGTAGTAGATGTAGCCGGTAATACTTCATTGTCGTACCCCCTCATCGCAATAATTTCACGACCATCCATATTATATCCTCCACTTAAACCATCTCCACCAACATAAAAACGTCCAAATGGAGAGGTTCCAATATCATCATTATAAGCACCCATATAGCCAAACTTCATTCGTGTACTCATTACTAGTTTATCGAGCAATTCGAAGTACCAGCCTGTATTAAATTTTATCTTATAAAATTCTACCCATTTAAATCTCTCATCTTCGTCCATGGATTTATAATCCTTGTCAGAAAGTAATGAGTATGGCAAGGTAAGCTCCAAAGAAAGCCCAAATTCAGAACCCCAACGAGGATAAATTGGCTGACTTGTTGAATTTCGTCCTAATGCAATGGAGTAACTAAAATTATTATATTTACCCGTACCTGAACCAAAATTGAATACAGAATAGTGATCTAAATCATAGAGTAAAAATTTCACACTCTGATATAAAGTAAAATAATCATCAGGCCAAGATAATCGTTTACCTAATCCTACAGTAACTCCATTGGTAACGAATTGTTGAAATCCTTCTTCCCCTTTATCAACAGTATTCGCATTTGAAAATGAAGAGTGGTAGTAAGAAACGGTTAAGGAATTTGGTTTTTTACCTCCAAACCAAGGTTCGGTAAGCGATACACTATAGTTAAAATATCCTTTTCCATAGGTCTGGAATTTAACAGCAAGTTTTTGCCCATCACCCGTTGGAATAGGTCTCCACATTTCTTTTTTAAACATCCCTTTTAAAGAGAAGTTATTAAAGGAAAATCCTAAAGAACCAATCACACGGCCATAACCAAAGCCACCCGAAAGTTCCACTTGATCCGAGGAGGTTTCTTCCACTTGATATTCGATATCAACAGAATTATTTGCTTCGTCTGGATTTACAGCAGGATTGATGGTTTCCGGATCAAAATAGCGTAATTGCGATAATTCTCGAGTGGTTCTAATCAAACGCTCTCTACTAAACAATTGCCCAGGACGTGTTCTTATTTCACGCAATGCAACATGATCATTGGTTCGCGTATTACCTGTTAAAGTAACTTTGTTGATACGAGCCTGTTTACCTTCATTCATTCTGATTTCAATATCGATAGAATCGTTAGATACCAAAACCTCTACAGGATTCGCATAGAAAAACAAAAAGCCATCATCCAGATACAGTGAACTAACATCCACATCAACCGGATTATAATTTAAACTTTTGTCCAATCGTTCCTTATTATAAACATCACCTTTCTTTATTTTCAAGATATCAGCGAGATACTCAGAAGTGTATCGTGTATTACCAACCCATGTAATGTTTCTAAAATAATACTTTGATCCCTCATCAATAGTTAAATCGATATTAATAAACCCATCATCCTCTGCATTAAATATTGAGTCCTTTACAATTTTTGCATCGCGATAACCTAGCGTATTATATTTTTCAATAATCGCAGCTTTATCCTCATTATAGTTATCACGTATAAGTTTTGATCCTTTAAAAACCCTTATTTTAAAATTATTACCAAAATAACTGGTGGTAGAATCAATTAAATCAGAAAAGTTTAATCGGAGTGTTGTAGAAAAGACATCTAGAATAAGATCATTCAATCCTTTAAGTGGGGTAAAAACACCCTTGTCTTTTGTTTCCTTCATAAAGGATCTTACTTTATTATCAGAAACGTGTGCATTATTTAAGATGTTTATTTTATGAATTTTAACTTTCCCGTTTTTGTTGATATCTATATGAAGGAAAACAGAATTTTCTTGAGAGGTATCAACAACTTGTCTTAAATTAACTTCACAATTTAAAAATCCTTTATCAACATAATATTTTGATATTTTAGTTTTCGCTCTACTTTGCAAATAATTTGTTACAATTTCTCCAGGTCTGAAATTAATTTCGGTATTCAAATTACTAATCTCGCTTTTGCGTATGCCAGAATAAACAGTTCTTCTCAAACGAGGGCGTTCAGTCATATCAATATTTAAAAACACTTTATTGTCCTCCACCTTCGCAATTTCTATTTTAATATTCTCAGCTAAACCTTGAGCCCATAATTTGCGAATTGCTTGAGATAATTTATCACTAGGAATCTGAATTTTATCACCAATATTTAAACCCGAAATCATAATAATTGTATTGACATCCAAATATTTTATCCCGCTTGTGGTAATACTTGCAATTTCATATTCTTTAGGTTTGCTATAATCTACTTTAAACACATCTGTATTTTGCGCAAAAGATATATTAGTCGCAATATATATAAATACAAAAACACATAAAATTCTCTTTGTAATTGTCATTCTTAAAAACTTTCTATTAGAATCCTTCTTTAACATTCGTCCCTATATCTTAAGTAATTGTTCACTCGTTTTTCCAAATCTACGCTCACGTCCCTGATAATCTATTAAGGCGATATATAAATCTTCTTTTGTAAAGTCAGGCCAAAGTGTATCCGTAAAATAAAGCTCAGCATAAGCAATTTGCCATAGCAAAAAGTTGCTGATACGAAATTCGCCACTAGTGCGTATTAATAATTCTGGATCTGGCATAGCAGCTGTATTCAAATGCTGCCCAATTAATGATTGGTCGATTTGATCGATAGTTAATTGCTCATTTTTTACTTTTGCCGCAATTTTTTGAACTGCGTCAGTTAATTCCCATCTTGAGCTATAACTAAGAGCCAAATTTAAAGTCATTCGATCATTGCTTGATGTTTCTTCCATTGTTTTACGCAATTGCTCCTGACTTTTTTCAGGTAAGCTTTCAATATTTCCAATGGCATTAAGGCGTATCTTATTTTTATTTAATGTGGGTGTTTCTTTACCGATGGTTTCAACAAGTAAATGCATAAGCGCATCTACTTCATCCTTAGGTCGATTCCAATTTTCGGTTGAAAAAGCATACAAAGTTAAGTACTCAACTCCTAATTCAGCAGCACTTTCTGCAGCTTCTCTAACAGCATTCACGCCATTTTCGTGACCGAAAATACGTTGCTTGCCTTGTTTTTGAGCCCAACGACCATTGCCATCCATAATAATGGCAATATGTTTTGGCAAACGTTGCAAGTCTATTTTATCTTTCAGGCTCATATGCTAAATACTCAATTTATTTTTTAAAAGTTGTTGCAAACATTATTGCCAATATTAAATTTATAGGTTAATGTTATTCCGTAAAAATTATACCAATCATCAGTTTCAGGATTTCCTCTTTCCATATTTGGTTGATGACTTAAACTAGGATCTGATAAAACAGCAGCTATATCAGAACTAGTGTATGTTGAAGCATCCAAATAATAAGTTGTACTAATGTCGTCAATATAATCGGTAAATGTTTTACGCATGCCCCATTCAACTCCCAGAGCCAGCTTATCAGTCAAACTATATTTAAATCCTATCCCAAATGGAATGGCTAAACCTCTTTGTGAATATGGCGACCGACCTTCAAAACCAACAAGTTGACCCTCAGTACCTTTCTCCCTCAAATCATATTTTACACCTCCATAAATACCTTGGGGATCAAAAAAGAAAAAACCAATTCCGGCAAAAATATAGGGTGTGTATTTTTTCGAATCATTCCCTGTTTCGTATGGGAAGAAATTAAATTCGACAACGCCCGAAAATTCAGTGATTTTTGAAGTAAAGTTCAAATTCCGTTCAAGAACGGCCTGTCTAAAATTATCTGATGCTTGCACTTGTCCAAATAAAAGGCTAAAACGAAAAGACCAACGATCATCTTTGTTATAACGAGCAATGGCTCCTGCCGAAAACAAGCTTTGATCAAAATGTTTACCCGGGTTAATATCGCCCAAATAGTATGATGCTCCAGTAAAAACACCTGTCTCGAGAGTTTGGCTATGCCCACTCAATAAGAAGCTGAGAAATACGAACGTAAATACTACTTTTTTTTTCATAAAATTTGCCTGCAAAATTACATATTTTTTCGACAATCAAACTATCAAAACTTATTAATTTCTAATGTCCAAGCCCCATTTCAACTTATCTCTTATGGTTGTAAAAAAGTCTTTACTTTTTAGTTGAACCAAATTAATTTTGAAGTTTTCTTTTTCGATATTTAATTCAACATTTCCATCAATGGTTTCGCTGCGTGAATCTAAACTTACCAAATAATTATCCTCTCTACTTTCTAGCTTAATACGAATTTTACTATCGTCAGGTATAACGATAGGGCGCACAGTCAAATTGTGTGTTGCAATAGGTGTAATCACAAAATTCTCAGAGCCAGGTGTAACAATTGGTCCACCACAACTCAACGAATATGCTGTTGAACCAGTTGGAGTTGCAATCAGCAATCCATCGGCCCAATAAGAATTTAATTTTATATCGTTTATATAAACATGTACTACCAAAAGGGCATTGGTATCTTTACGGCTTACGGCAACCTCATTTAATCCATAATTCACATCTCCAAATAAACCTTCTTTTGTATTTAAGCGAAGCAATGTTCTTTGTTCTAAATTGAAATTACCTTCAAGCAATTCATCAAAAGCCTGATTAATTTCTTTCTTTGAAACACTTGACAAAAAGCCTAATCTTCCAAGATTGATCCCAAGTATTGGAATTCCAGAATCTCTAACCAATCTAACGGTATCTAAAAATGTTCCATCACCTCCAACAGAAATTAAATAATCTACATTATTGATTAAATCTCTATGCGAATTAAAAATCTTATACGATTTTGTAAATTTTACAATGGGCTTAATGATTTCCAAAAATGGCTCATAAATATAAACTTCGGTACCAATGTGATCGAGTTTATTTATAAGCTGCTGAATGTATGGCATGGAGGCCTCATCAGGAGACTTACCAAAGAGCGCAATTTTCATATTCTTGCTTTTTGTTTTTTCGCTTTACAAGAATACGAAATTAATAGCAATGACTTTTTAATTTTAACAATTATTAATATTTGCAAAATCATTCATTTTGAGGCAAGAACCGAAGATTTAAAGGGATTTTAAAAAGGTGCTTTCACGTGAAAAAAGAGAAAGCCCTCATTTTGCTTATTCCTTGAGTATTCAATACGATATACTAAATCGTAATAAGTAACAAGATCAAGCCCAAGCCCATAACCATACTGAAGCTCGTTTACCAAAGGATTTACATCGCCACTATACCTGTCTTTTACATATCCAAGATCGAAATACATATTTAAATAAATGGCATAAAAAACCTTGCTAAATTTCTCATTTTTAATGAATTTAAAATTATGAACACGCTTAGGAATTAATTCATATTTAAGATTAGATCTGAATAATCCATAATGTTGACCATCCATAATATAGAGTTCATAGGCTCTAATAAAATCATTCATATAACCCAATCCACGCTGTAAAATATAAGGTTGAAACTTCGCATTCGATATTTTTGCAAACACCCCAGCAGCATAAAACCAACGGTCTTTTAATTTCCAATAATAATTTAGCTTTGCT
>JAOZUV010000138.1 GCA_029938505.1 Bacteroidales bacterium
CTTATACGACCAGCTCCTGTTGAACTCCCCCAGGTCCGGAAGGAAGCAAGGGTAGATGGTTGAGCGGTGCGATATAAGTAGCTTACCCTTTTTTTATTTATATTTGCTCTCCTGAATTTTAAAAATATGCTTTTACGAATACATCCAGATAATCCAAACCCACGACTAATCAGCAAAGTTATTGACTGTTTAAATAGCGGAGGTATAATTATTTACCCCACAGATACTGTATACGGGCTCGGATGTGATATTTACAATAAAAAAGCAGTAGAGCGCATTGCACAAGTAAAAGGTATTAAAAAGGAAAAAGCTAATTTTTCATTTATTTGCTCCAATTTAAGTCATATTTCAGATTTTACACGACCAATAAGTAATGAAACTTATAAATTAATGAAAAAACATTTACCAGGTCCCTTCACTTTTATTTTGGAAGCAAATAATAAAGTACCGAAACTTTTTCAAAGTAAAAAGAAAACAGTAGGTATTCGTATTCCAGATAATAATATTATCAGAACTATCGTTGAGGAATTTGGACATCCTATCATGTCAACTTCTGTATATGACGAGGATACAATTATTGAATATACGACCGATCCTGAACTTATTTATGAAAAATATCAAAATATAGCTGATATAGTTATCGATGGTGGTTATGGCGATAATGAAGCGTCTACTATTGTGGATTGCACTCAAGATGAAATGCTTATTGTCCGTCAAGGAAAAGGTATTTTAAAATAAACAAAAAAAAACAGTTTTTTTTTGTTTATTTTATTGTAGAACCAAAAAATATATTTAATTTTGCACCTCCAAAACGCTAAAAGTATGATTCGCTAGCTCAGTTGGTAGAGCATATGCCTTTTAAGCATAGGGTCCCGAGTTCGAACCTCGGGCGAATCACTTTGAAAAGAGACTCAAATTTGAGTCTCTTTTTTTATTAAATTTACTGATTTAAGCTGTTTTAGTAGGTGATAATTTTTATATTTGCCTCCCATATGAAAAATATATATTTTAAAACGATATAATATGAAAATTACTATTGTTGGAACTGGATACGTTGGTTTAGTGTCTGGTACATGTTTTGCAGAAGTTGGTATTGATGTTACTTGCGTTGATATTGACAAAGAAAAGGTGGACAACCTTAATAAAGGAATCATTCCTATTTTTGAACCAGGATTAGACGAAATGGTTCTTCGCAATACAAAAAAAAGGAGATTACATTTTACAACAGATTTAGCTTCAACACTAGATGGTTGCGAGGTAGTTTTTAGTGCTGTTGGAACTCCTCCAGATGAAGATGGAAGTGCCGATTTAAAATATGTTTTAGAGGTTGCACGTGAACTTGGAAGAAATATGAATGACTACATTCTTATGGTAACCAAAAGTACGGTTCCTGTTGGAACGGCAGAAAAAGTAAGAAATGCTATTCAAGAAGAACTTGATAAACGTGGAACAAAAATTGAATTTGATGTAGCTTCAAATCCTGAATTCTTAAAAGAAGGTGCCGCTATTGATGATTTCATGCGCCCTGATAGAATTGCTGTCGGTGTTGATTCTGAAAGAGCAGAGAAATTGGTAAAACAATTATACAAACCATTTACTATGAATGGTCATCCAATTATTATTATGGATATTGTTTCGTGTGAAATGACAAAGTATGCTGCAAACTCAATGCTAGCCACTAAAATTAGTTTCATGAATGATATTGCAAATCTTTGCGAAATTGTTGGAGCAGATGTAAATATGGTTAGAAAAGGTATTGGTTCTGACACGCGTATTGGAACTAAATTTATTTATCCTGGCGCTGGTTATGGTGGATCTTGTTTCCCAAAAGATGTAAAAGCTCTTGTTAAAACAGCTGCTGAAAATAATTATCAATTAAGGGTTTTACAAGCCGTTGAGGATGTGAACGAAGATCAAAAATCAATTATGTATCACAAAATATCCAGCTTTTTTGATGGAGATTTGAAAGGTAAAAAAATTGCTCTTTGGGGATTATCATTTAAACCAAAAACAGATGATATGCGCGAAGCACCATCATTAGTTGTAATCGATAAATTAGTACAAGCTGGAGCAACTGTTAAGGCATATGACCCAGTAGCTATGCATGAAACAAAGCGTATTATTGGTGATAGAATTGAATATGCAAAAGATCAGTTTGATACCTTGATTGATGCTGATTGTTTATTAATTATGACTGAATGGAATGAATTTAAATTTCCTAATTTCAATATCATCAAAAAGCTTTTAAAAGAACATATTATATTTGATGGAAGAAACATCTATGATGCCAAGGATATGAAAAGCAGAGGCTTTAAATATTCCTGTATAGGATTAAATACATCCAAATAAAATTTAAAGCCTGATATTTTTATCAGGCTTTTTTATTTTCATATCTTTATGTAAATTTTATTTTCCCTATGAAAAAGATTCTTGTAACTGGTGGTGCCGGCTTTTTAGGTTCACATTTGTGTGAACGATTATTAAACGAAGGAAACGAGGTAATTTGTTTAGATAATTATTTTACTGGACAAAAGAAAAATGTCATTCATTTGTTGGATAATCCATATTTTGAAATGATTCGTCATGATGTAACCATGCCATTTTTTATTGAAGTTGATGAAATATACAATTTAGCTTGCCCTGCCTCTCCTATCCATTATCAATATAATCCTATTAAAACGATTAAAACTTCAGTTGCAGGAGCTATAAATATGCTAGGTTTAGCAAAGCGCATCAATGCAAAAATCTTGCAAGCTTCCACTAGCGAAGTTTATGGAGATCCAAAAATTCATCCACAGCCAGAATCTTATTGGGGTCATGTAAACCCTATTGGCACACGTGCTTGTTATGACGAAGGTAAACGATGTGCAGAAACTCTTTTTGTTAATTACCATCAAAAAAATAATGTACGCATAAAACTTATTCGCATATTTAATACCTACGGACCACGGATGCACCCAAATGATGGACGTGTTGTTTCAAACTTTATTGTACAAGCTTTACAAGGCAGAGATATAACTATTTATGGCGATGGACTCCAAACCCGAAGTTTTCAATATATCGATGATTTATTGGAAGGGATGACCCGTTTGATGGCTACTGGAGATGATTTCACCGGGCCTGTTAATGTTGGAAATCCTGGGGAATTCACCATGCTTGAGTTAGCCGAGATGGTGATAAAACAAACGGGTTCAAAATCAAAAATTGTATTTGAGCCACTGCCTTCTGATGATCCTATGCAACGACAACCAGATATCACATTGGCCAAAAAAATATTGGATTGGGAGCCAAAAATCAAGCTTGAAGATGGGCTTAGTAGAACCATCGATTTCTTTAAAACTATAGTATAATCATAGATGAAAAAGATATTGGTTACTGGTAGTAATGGTCAACTTGGCAACGAAATTCAAGCTATTGCTGATAAATTTGTAGATTTTAAATTTTTCTTTACAGATGTTAAAGAACTAGACATCTGTGATTCAAAGGCTATTGAATCATTTATAAAATTTAACAAAATTAAATTCATCATAAATTGTGCGGCTTATACAGCCGTAGATAAAGCTGAAAAAGAAAAAGACTTAGCAAATAAAATCAATATTGAAGCCATTGAAAATTTAGCAAAAGCATCCCTGAAATTTAATGCTTTGCTGATTCATATTTCAACCGATTACGTGTTTGACGGTACAAATCACCGCCCATACATTGAGACAGACAAAACCAATCCAAATTCACATTACGGTTACACTAAAGCTGAAGGAGAAAAAATTATTCAAAAAACTTGTGATAAAGCCATCATACTCAGAACATCATGGCTATATTCATCTTTTGGAAATAATTTTGTAAAAACTATACTGAAATATGGAAGCGAAAGAGATGAGCTCAAGGTTGTAAATGATCAGATTGGAACTCCAACTTATGCTGCTGATTTAGCTTCTACGATTCTAACTTTTGTTAGAGATAACACTACAAAAGCGATAGAAATTTACAATTTCTCAAACCAAGGTGTTTGTAGTTGGTACGATTTCGCAAAAGAAATCATCGAACAAAAAAACATTAATTGTAAAATATCTCCCATCGAAAGTAAAGATTATCCTACAGCGGCAAACAGACCTTTTTACAGTGTTTTGAATAAATCAAAAATATCTAAAACACTGAATCTTGAAATCCCTCATTGGAAAGACAGCTTAAGAATTTGTTTAAAAAATCTTTAATAATTTGTTATAATCATGACAAAAGTAGATCTAAAAATACTCGAAAAAGCTAAGATTTGGCTCAGTAAATCTTATGACAAAGAAACTCGCACCGAAGTTCAACGCCTTATTGATACTGACCCACAAGAATTAACAGAATCTTTTTATCGTGATCTTGAATTCGGAACCGGTGGACTCAGGGGGATTATGGGTGTAGGAACTAACAGAATGAATAAATACACTGTTGGGATGGCCACTCAGGGATTGGCAAATTATTTAATTCAATCCTTTCCTGACCAGCAAATAAAAATAGTTATTGGTCATGACTCAAGAAACAATAGCCGTAAATTTTCAGAAATTGCTGCACAAGTCCTCTCATCAAATGGGATCAAAGTTTTTCTTTTTGAAGATTTAAGACCC
Organism: Bacteroidales bacterium; assembly: GCA_029938505.1. The sequence continues at coordinate 4,611 of JAOZUV010000138.1, forward strand.
ACACCTGAGATTTCATTTGCCATTCGTCATTTAGGCTGTCAAAGTGGAATTATATTAACAGCCTCTCATAATCCAAAAGAGTACAATGGATATAAAGCTTATTGGAATGATGGTGCACAACTCATTCCTCCACACGACAAAAATGTAATTATTGAAGCTCAAAAAATTGCGGATCCCACTCAAGTAAAATTTGATGGTGATCATTCAAATATTGAGACCATTGGTGAAACAGTTGATAAAGCGTATTTAGCTGAAGTGAAAAATGTATCTCTATCGCCAGAATCAATTAAAAATCACAAGGATATAAAAATTGTGTATACTCCATTACACGGAACAGGAGCAATGATGATTCCTCGCTGCTTAAAGGAATACGGATTTACTAATATTTCGATGGTAGAGGAACAAAGCACACCTGATGGCAACTTTCCAACTGTTGTATCTCCAAATCCTGAAGAATCAGCTGCTCTGGAAATGGCTATTAATAAGGCTAAGAAAATAGGAGCTTCTTTGGTGATGGCGACCGATCCAGATGGCGACCGTGTAGGAATTGCAGTGAAAGATCATGCTGGAGAATTTGTGTTAGTGAATGGAAACCAAACGGCCTGCCTACTAACTTATTACCTGATAGCAAAATGGAAAGAAAACAATAAACTGACAGGTAAGGAATATATTGTCAAAACGATTGTTACCAGCGAATTAATGGCTGATTTGGCTAGTAAAAATGAAATAGAATTTTACGATGTTTTGACTGGATTTAAATGGATTGCTGACATCATCCGCAAAAATGAAGGCATAAAAACCTTTATTGGAGGTGGTGAAGAAAGCTACGGCTTTATGATAGGCGATTTTATTCGTGATAAAGATGCTGTAAGTGCTTGCGCAATTATTGCTGAAATTGCAGCTTGGGCTGCTGATCAAGAGAAAACTATTTATGATATTCTGATCGACATTTATCTTGAATACGGTTTTTATAAAGAGAGTTTAATTTCTGTTGTACGCAAAGGAAAATCAGGAGCTGAAGAAATTCAGCAAATGATGATTGATTACAGAAGCAACCCTCCTAAAACTATAAATGGCTCTAAAGTTATCTCAATAAAAGACTATGAGTTATCAAAAAAGTTTGATCTAATTTCTTCAAGCGAGAAAATCATTGATTTACCAAAATCCAATGTATTGCAATTCTTCACAGAAGATGGAAGCAAAATCAGTGTTCGTCCTTCAGGAACAGAGCCTAAGATTAAATTTTATTTTAGTGTAAAAGAAGATTTGAATAATAAAAATGATTTTGAAAAAATCAATCAGCAACTTGATGAAAAGCTTCAGGCTATAATTGAAGATCTAAAACTTAATTAAATATTGTAAGGCAATTTACAATACCAGATGAACAATAAAATGTCAAGAATTAAATTCTTACCCTTTTATCT